>JAJAZH010000339.1 GCA_026785815.1 Ramlibacter sp.
CTCGTGGATGGAGGGCATCAGCCGGGCCTGGTAATCGACCAGCACCAGTTGGGAATCGTCGACGTCAAGCAGCATGGGTTTTTTGTTCCTTCGGGGATTGCGCGCGCAACACCAGCGCACCCAGGTATTGGGCAAAGAGATCGCCAGCGTCCTGCCTGAACATCCGGATCCGGCCAGTGTGCTGCAGCAGCAGCAGGCCGATGCCATGCGCGAACAGCGCCGTGTTTTCCCGCAGCGCCGCGGCTGGCTTGAAGCCCAACTGGACCAGTGCGCGCTCTCCCGGCGCCAACGCATCGTGCAGCCGCGCATTGAGGCGCTGGTTCCATTCGCTGGTCAGCCCGCGTGGCGCCAGCCCGTGCACCAGGTAGAAGCCGAGGTCGAGCTCGCGCGGGTTGGTCGCGAAGAAAGTGAACCAGGCCCTGGCCTTGGCCTGCAACAAGGCGCCCGCCGACAAGTCGGCAGGCTCGGCCGCCGTGACGGCCGCATTCAGGCGCTCCAGCGACTCCGACAGCAGCGCGCCATAGATCGCCTCCTTGCTGTCGAAATAGGAGTAGATCGCGCCAGGGGTGTAACCGGCCTTGCGAGCGATCTCGCGCATGCTGGCGCCGTCGATTCCCTGCTCTTCGAACACCGCCCGCGCGGCGTCGAGCACCAGCGCCCGGCGCGATTCGCTGCCGGCCTGCTGGCGCTGCAATCGGGCTTCCATGGGAGCGGACTATAGCGCCAAACGAAGGTCGGATTGAACATTGACAGGTTTTTTGAACACTGTTCAAATTTCACCCTTTGCAGCTTTCAGGAGCACCGATGAACGCACCCGCTTCCACTGCCTTGTTGATGACGGGCGACGATTACCGCGAGTCGCTGCGCAAGTACCATCCGGTCGTGTTCGTCGACGGCCGCCGGGGCGACAGCGTGGCGGACGAGGCCGCTTTCCAGCCCGGCCTCAACGCCATCGCCTTGACCTACGACTACGCATTGAAGGAGCAATACGCGCCGATCATGCGTGCGGTGCAGCACACCAGCGGCAAGACGGTGAACCGGCTGCTGCACATCGACACCTCGTCCGGCGACCTGCTGAACAAACTGGAGGCGGTGCGGCTGGTGTGCCAGGAGACCGGCTGCGCCCAGCGCTACCTGACCCACGATGCGATGAACGCGATCGGCCAGGTCAGCGCCCGGATCGACGACGCCAACGGCACGCGTGAAAACACGGCACGTTTCGAGGCCTACCTGCACCGCGTGCAGGACCAGGACCTGACGCTCGGCGTCGCGATGACCGACGCCAAGGGCGACCGTAGCCGCCGGCCGCACGAGCAGGCCAACATTGACAGCTACGTGCACGTGGTCGAGCGCAGCGGCAAGGGGATCGTCATTTCCGGCACCAAGGCGATCGTGACCGGCGCGCCGTACATGCACGAACTGCTCGTCATGCCATGTCGCAACATGGGCCGGGAAGACGCCGATTTCGCGGTCTGCTGCGCCGTTCCGGTCGACGCTCCCGGACTCACCATCGTGGCGCGGCCGGCCGGTCGCCCCGGCGAAAAACTCGAGCACGGAGACGCCCTGTTCAGCCGCAAGTACGGCCAGAGCACCGGCGTGGTCCTGTTCGACCGCGTTTTCGTGCCATGGGACAGCGTGTTCTTTGCCGGCGAATGGGAGCATTCGGGCCATCTCACATACAGCTACGCAACCCACCACCGGCACACCTGCATCGGCGCACGGGCCGGCTTCGGCGACCTGCTGATCGGCGCCGGGGCCCTGATGTGCGAAGCCAACGGGTTCGACCCGGGCCGAGAGAGCCACCTGCGCGAGCAGATGGTGGAGCTGATCAAGATCACGGAGGGATTTTTCGCTTGCGGCGTCGCGGCCAGCGTCTACGGCAAGGCCGACGAACACAGCAAGACGTTCATGCCCGATCCGGTGTTCTCCAACATCGGCAAGCTGTTGCTGGCGACCCAGATCTATGACATGCACCGGATCGCGCACTATGTCAGCGGCGGTCTGATCGTGACGCTGCCGGGGCCGGACGAGGACCACAACCCGGAAACCGCAGCGCGGCTGTCGGATGTGCTGCGCGCCAATCCGGCCGTGCCCTACGAACAGCGGATCGAAACCGCCCGCTTCATCGAAGACCTGACCGCCGGCTACCAGGGCGGCTGGTACAGCGTGATCAGCCTGCACGGCGGCGGCTCGCCGGCGGCCATGAAGCAGGAAATCTACCGAAATTACCCGATCGGATCGAAAGTGGAGCTGGTGGAGCGGATCCTGGCGCGCGGCATCGCCGCCGATGGCACGCCGGACAGCGCGCCCCATGACCCAACACGCGCCATCACGCGCAACCGCCAGCCGGGAAAATGCTGCGACACCGGTTGCAGCAAACCGGGCCAGCCGGTGATGGTCGACCTGCCCGCGCTGCCTCCTCGCAGTGCGGCCTAGCGACTGGCCAGCGGCATCGGGATGGTCGCCGGGATCTGTCGTGCATGGACCGGATCCGGCTCCAGGCGGGGCACCCGCGCCGGTTGCGCCGCCGGCGCCCGCTCCTGGATCGCGATTGGCCGCGAGTGACGCTCGCGCTCGCGCTGCAAATAGCGATGGCGCCGCTGTTCTTCATCTTGCAGCCGCGTCAGGCCGCGACACAGGGCCGAATACAGCCGCTCAACGGTGCCGGCGGGCGCTACGGTCTCGACCATCAGGTTGGGCACCAGCACGATCTCGCTGTTGCCTCCTTCGAGTTCGAAGCGGCTCGGGCTGCCCATCACCCGCTCGATCATCTGGACCGCACGCTCGCGCGACATCGGCAGCGCCACGGCGAACTGAGTCGGGCCAGTGCGCGCCGCCAGTCCGCGCTCGCCGGCGACCAGGGTCAGCTTCTTGATGATGCAGTCGATCAGCTTGCGGCTGGTCCGGCTGCCATAGATTTCGCGCGCCTCCTGCAAGTCGTTGCAGTCAAACACCGCCAGCGTCAGCTCGAGCCGCTCCAGCCGGCAGCGCTCCTGCAGCAACTTGCCGTGCGCCAGGAATCCGCCGCGATTGTAGAGAGAAGTACTGCTGTCGATACGTTCCTTTCCCACTTGCTCGGCGGGCCGCCGGGCGATCGCGCCGAGTTTCATGGCCAGCAGCAAGGGCAGGATCATCAGGAGAGCGCCGCTGGCCGACAGCGACGACAGGGTGTCGCCGCCGGCCCACAGGCTGGCCAGCGTGAACTCGAGCACTGCAGCCACCGCGATCACGCCACCCCAAACCGGCTTCAACACAAACACGTAATACAGCGTCGTCACTGCCAGCCAGAAGAAAAATACGCCGGCCGCTCCGCCAGGCGCGCCGCCAATCGTGTGCAAGACTGATCCGGCGCCCAGCAGGACCAGGGCGCGGGCGGCCATTTCGATCTGTTGCGCCGGCCGGCGCAGCCAGGCCGAGCCGCCGACGCCGACGCCGATCAGCGCAAAAACCCACAGCACCGGCAAGGAGGAGTGCGAGGTCGCTGCCAGCCAGGCGGTCAACACACCGATCGAAAACCCGACTGTTGGCTCGAGTCGCCGCAGCGTCCTGGTCACCCAGTCCAGCCTGACCGAGCCCTGAGCACCCGGTTCCAGTTCTGCCGACTGCACCGTAGTTGTTTCAAATTGCGTGATCGTGTTCAGCTTGATTCTCCCTGCGCAAGACTTCTGCGCGTGGGGTCTATGAGACCACGTTGAAACGTTTTGAAACTAAGCAAACAAGACAGTAACGCTAAGAATTTTTCTTAGGTGGTTTACCCGTGAGAAAACTGGGCAATCTGTCCGTGTCAGCGCCGTTAAACTTGCCGCTTCCTGCATCTTTTTTCAACCAACTCCCGTCCCAGCTACTCGTGTCAACCCCCTGGGCCGCAGCGCCCAAAACCATCCGCTTGCTGTGCGTGGAAGACAACCCCGACGACGTCGAACTGATGGGCCTGACCCTGGAGCGGACCGACCCGCAAAGACGCTACGAACTGCAGCGGGTCGATGATGCCAACGCCTTTTTGGAGGCGGTCCAGGAAGATTTCGACGCGATCCTGTGCGACTTCAACATGCCACGCTTTTCGCCCTACGCGGCGCTGCAGATCCTGGTCGCCCGCCGCTGCGGCACCCCGCTGATCGTCGTGACACGCGCGATTGGCGAGGAAGCCGCGGTGCACGTCCTGCGTTGCGGCGCCAAGGATTACCTCACCAAGGACAAGCTCGGCACCCTGCCCCAGATCATCGAACGGGTGATGATCGAGCGGCAGCGGGTGGCCGAGCAGGAGCAACTGGGGCTCGAACTCGAAGCGGCCTACGGCCGCCTCAAGCGGCTGTCCGCCCGGCTGGTGGTGGCCCAGGAACGGGAGCGCACCCTGATCTCCCGCGAACTGCACGACCAGCTGGGCCAGACCCTGACCGGCATGGTGCTGCATCTTCATGCGGCCAAACGCAGCAGCGATCCAGTGGCTGCCGCGACGCACACCGACACCGCGATGGAAATGGCGCAGGGCGCCGTCGCGCAGCTCAAGACCTTGTCCTTTTCACTGCGGCCGGCGCAACTGGACCTGCTGGGGCTGGTCGCTGCGGTTCAAAGCGCCGTGCAGCGCATCGCGGAACCGGCGGGTCTGCGCTTCACGGTCATGTCCCGCGGCGACGAACCGGCGACGCTGGGCGAGACGGCCTCGGTCGCAGTGCGCCTGGTGCAGGAGGCGATGAACAACGTGGTCCGCCACGCCCGGGCCGCGCAGGTCCGGGTGCGGCTGCGGTTCCTGCCGCAAGGGCGCATCGGCGTGCTGGTGCTCGACGACGGTGTCGGCTTCGACAAGCAGGCGTTGCTGTCGGGGCAACCC
>JAJAZH010000340.1 GCA_026785815.1 Ramlibacter sp.
CATCTCGACGATCCGCTTGCCGGTGAGCGTGGCCATCTGGGCGTGGCGCGAATCCGGCGCCGGGATCGATGCCGCGCCCGGCAGCGTCAGCCCCAGCACCTCGGCCGCGCTGGTCATGGTGCTGGCGGTTCCCATCGTCATGCAGTGGCCCGGCGAGCGGGCGATGCCATCCTCGACCTGCTGCCAGTCGTCCTCGCCGATGTTCCCGGCCCTCAGCTCGGCCCAGTACTTCCAGGTGTCCGATCCCGAACCGAGCGCCTGGCCCTTGTAGTCGCCGCGCAGCATCGGCCCGGCCGGCACGAAGATGGTCGGCAGGTCCATCGAGATCGCACCCATGATGAGGGCCGGGGTGGTCTTGTCGCAGCCGCCCATCAGCACACAGCCGTCGGCCGGGTAGGAACGCAGCAACTCCTCGCACTCCATCGCCAGCAGGTTGCGGTACAGCATGGTGGTCGGCTTCTGGAACGGCTCGGACAGCGAGATCGCCGGCATCTCCACCGGGAAACCACCGGCTTGCCAGACCCCGCGCTTGACCTCCTCCACCCGCTGCCGGAAATGCGAGTGGCAGGGGTTGATGTCGCTCCAGGTGTTGATGATCGCGATCACCGGCTTGCCCGCATAGTCGCTGCGGTGGTAGCCCATCTGCGCGGTGCGGGACCGATGCCCGAACGAGCGCAGGTCCCTGACGCCGTACCAGCGGTGGCTTCTCAGTTGCTCGGGAGTCTTGCGGGGACGCGATGCGGTCATGCGGGCCATCCTTGTGATCGGGTTAACGGGTCTGGGTCACCTTGCTCAGGTGCTGGGGCGCCGGCGCCTCGCGCGCCTCAAGCAGCATGCGCGAGCTCAATCGCCACTCCTTGCGCATAGACCGCTGTCAGCTCCAGGTCGCGGTCGAACACCACGACGTCGGCCCACGCGCCCGCAGCCAGGCGGCCACGATCGGGCAATCCCAGGTAGTCGGCCGCGTGGGTCGAAACCCGCCGCGACGCCTCCGTCAACCCGAGTCCCAGCACCTCGACCAGGTTGCGCAGCGCCTGGTCCATGGTCAGCGTCGAGCCGGCCAGCGTGCCGTCGGCCAGCCGCACCCCGCCCAGGCACTTGGTCACGGTGTGGCGTCCGAGCTGGTAGTCGCCGTCCGGCATCCCGGTGGCGGCGGTCGAATCGGTCACGCAATACAGGCACGGGATCGCTCGCAGCGCGACCCGGATCGCGCCCGGGTGCACATGCAGCAGGTCGGGAATGATCTCGGCGTACTGCGCCTGCGCCAGCGCCGCGCCGACCATGCCCGGTGCGCGATGGTGCAGCCCGCTCATGGCATTGAACAGGTGGGTGAAGCCGCCAGCGCCGTGCGCCAGCGCCTGCACGCCCTGCTCGTAGCTGCCGCTGCTGTGCCCGAGCTGGACCCGGTAACCGGCCGCGATCAGTTGCGCAATCGCCTCCATGTTGCCCGGCACTTCCGGCGCCAGCGTGACCAGCCGGATCGGCGCCAGCGCATTCAGCCGCGCCAATTCGGGCAAAGCGACCGGCCGGGCAAAGTCGGGTTGGGCGCCGAGCTTGCCGGCATTGATATATGGACCCTCCAGATGCACGCCGAGAATGCACGCGCGCGGACGACCGGCGTCGGCGCACACCGCGCGCACGCCCTCGAAGGCTCGTTCCAGGTCGGCCGGCGGCGCGGTCATCGTGGTCGCCAACAGCGCAGTCGTTCCATGGGCGGCATGGCGCTCGGCGATCCGGGCCAGCGCGTCGCCACCTTCCATCACGTCGCGGCCGCCGCCGCCATGCACGTGCAGATCGATGAAGCCGGGCAGGATCAGCGGCTGCGCGGATTGGCGCGCTGCTTCTTCGGTGACGGCCGATCCGCTGATGGCAGCAATGCGGCCGGCAGCACCAAACTCGAGCGCGCCGTCGACGAAACCTTGCGGCGTGAGGATCTGGCCCGCAAGCCTTGTCATGTCTGGACGCCGCCTGCGCCGTTCCGGAAATCCACCATGGTCCCAGTATGTCACCGGCCCGGCGCACCGTCGTGGCCTAAAAGCGGTCCGTGGCATGCTTGCAGCATGAAGCGCCTTTTCTGTCTGCTCGCAATGCTTGCCATCGCCGTCCATGGCTGGGCCGCCGACCCGGCGCAGCCGCCGCTTCGAATCGGCTCCAAGCGTTTCACCGAGTCGTACATCCTGGCCCAGTTGATGTCGCAGACCGTCGCTGCCGGCACCGGCACCGCGCCCGAAGTGCGGCAGGGACTGGGCAACACCGCCATCGTGTACGAGGCCCTGCGCTCCGGCAACATCGACATGTACCCGGAATATGCCGGGACCATCGCGCTCGAGATCCTGAAGCTCAGCGGAACCACCAGCCTGGCCGAGATGAACCGGGCGCTGGCAGCGCTGGGACTGGGCGCCGCCCTGCCCCTGGGCTTCAACAACGGCTACGCGCTGGCGATGCGCGCACAGGACGCCCAGCGCCTGCAGCTGCGCACGCTGAGCGACCTGGCCCGGCACCCGGAACTGAAGCTGGGGCTGTCCAACGAGTTCATCGGCCGCACCGACGGCTGGGCCGGCCTGGCACAAAGCTACGGACTGCGCCAGCAACCGATCGGGCTTGACCACGGCCTGGCGTACGAGGCGATCCGTGTGAAGCAGGTGGATGTCACCGACATCTACACCACCGACGCCAAGATCGCGCACCTGGGGTTGTTGGTGCTGGAAGACGACCGGAAATATTTTCCGCGCTACGACGCACTGGTGTTGTATCGGCTCGAGGTGCCGCAGCGCTTCCCGGCGGCGTGGGCCGCGCTGCAGAAGCTGCAGGGCCGGATCGACGAAAGCGCGATGATCGCCATGAATGCACGCGCCGAACTGCAGAGCGTGCCGTTCGACGTGATCGCGCGCGACTTTCTCGCCGGAGCAACAATCACCGGAGCGGCGATCCAGACGTCACCTGCTGGCGCAGCAACCAGAGCGCCAGCGGCCGGCGCCGGACGCAGCTTCACCCAGAAGCTGTTCGGCCCCGACCTGGCGCGGCTCACGCTGCAGCACCTGACGCTGGTCGTAGTGTCGGTGCTGCTGGCCGTACTGGTGGCAGTGCCGCTGGCCCTGGCCGCTTTCCCGCGTCCACGCTGGCGGGGCGGCCTGCTGGCCGTGGCCGGCCTGCTGCAGACCGTACCGTCGCTGGCCCTGCTGGCAGCGCTGATCGGCCTGACCGGCAGCATCGGAACGCTCCCCGCCCTGCTGGCACTGACGCTGTATGCGCTGCTGCCGATCATGCGCAACACCGTGACCGGGTTGTCGGAAGTCGGTGAAGGCATCCGCCAGGCGGGAACCGCGCTCGGCATGGACCGGGGCCAGCGGCTGCGGCTGGTCGAA
>JAJAZH010000341.1 GCA_026785815.1 Ramlibacter sp.
AGGCTGGCGCGCGCTCCCCGTTCGTGCACAGCCTGCAGCGCGGACTGTCGAAAGCCCTGCCCACCATGGACCGCCGCGCCTTCCTGCGCCGTTCCGGGCTGGGAGTCGGTGTCGGTATCGCCGCTTCGCAGCTGTCGCTGGTGAAGAAAGCCGGCGCTGCTCAGACCACGACCAGCGCCATCGGTTCCGGAAAGATCGAAGTCAAGCGCACCATCTGCAGCCACTGCTCGGTGGGCTGCGCGATCGATGCGGTGGTCGAGAACGGGGTCTGGGTCCGTCAGGAGCCGGTGTTCGATTCGCCGATCAACCTCGGCGCGCACTGCGCCAAAGGCGCCGCGATCCGCGAGCACGGCCATGGTGAGTTCCGCCTGCGCTATCCGATGAAACTGGTCAACGGCAAGTACGAGCGCATCAGCTGGGACACGGCGCTCAACGAGATCAGCGCCAAGATCCTGGAACTGCGCAAGGCGAGCGGCCCGGATTCGATCTACTGGATCGGCTCCTCCAAGCACAGCAACGAGCAGGCGTATCTGATGCGCAAGTTCGTCAGCCTGTGGGGGAGCAACAACTGCGACCACCAGGCCCGCATCTGCCACTCCACCACGGTGGCCGGCGTTGCCAACACATGGGGCTACGGAGCCATGACCAATTCGTACAACGACATGCAGAACAGCAAGTGCGCGTTGTACATCGGCTCCAACGCCGCGGAGGCCCATCCCGTCAGCATGCTGCACATGCTGCACGCCAAGGAAACCGGCACCAAGATGATCGTGGTCGATCCGCGCTTCACGCGGACCGCGGCCAAGGCCGACGAATACATCCGCATCCGCTCGGGCTCGGACATTCCGTTCCTGTTCGGCGTGCTCTACCACGTCTTCAAGAACGGCTGGGAAGACAAGAAGTACATCAACGACCGCGTCTACGGCATGGAAGACGTCAAGAAGGACGTGATGGCCAAGTGGACGCCGGACAAGGTCGAGGAGGCCTGCGGCGTGCCCGAAGCGCAGGTCTTCAAGGCGGCGGAGATGATGGCGATGAACCGGCCGTCGACGATCGTCTGGTGCATGGGCCAGACCCAGCACACCACCGGCAACGCGGTGGTCCGCGCCTCCTGCATCCTGCAACTGGCGCTGGGCAACATCGGTGTCTCCGGCGGCGGCGCCAACATCTTCCGTGGCCACGACAACGTGCAGGGCGCCACGGACGTGGGCCCGAATCCCGATTCGCTGCCCGGCTACTACGGCCTCGTGGAAGGCTCGTGGCGGCATTTCGCCAAGATCTGGGGCGTCGACTACGACTGGATCAAGGGCCGATTCGCCGCCCCCGCGATGATGAGCAAGCCTGGCATCACGGTCTCGCGCTGGATCGACGGCGTGATGGAAAAGAACGAGATGATCGACCAGGACCCGAACCTCCGGGCGGTCGTGTACTGGGGCCATGCGCCCAACTCGCAGACCCGCGGCCTGGAGATGAAGCGGGCGATGGACATGCTGGACCTGCTGGTGGTGGTCGATCCATATCCGTCGGCGACGGCGGCGATGGCTGCCATGCCGGGCCGGGCTGAAGACCTGAACAAGAACCGCGCGGTCTACCTGCTGCCGGCGGCGACCCAGTTCGAAACCAGCGGTTCAGTCACCGCGTCCAACCGCTCGATCCAGTGGCGCGAGAAAGTGATCGAGCCGTTGTGGGAGAGCCGCAGCGACCACATGATCATGCAGCAGTTCGCCGACAAGCTCGGCTTCGGCAAGGAACTGTCGAAGAACTTCAAGATGCAGAAGGTCAAGGGCATGGACGAGCCCGTGCCAGAGGACATCCTGCGCGAGATCAACAAGTCGGTCTGGACCATCGGCTACACCGGCCAGAGCCCCGAGCGGTTGAAGTCGCACATGCGCAACATGGCGAACTTCGACGTCAAGACGCTCAAGTCCAAAGGCGGCAAGGACCCGATCACCGGCTACGACCTGACCGGCGATTACTTTGGGCTGCCGTGGCCGTGCTTCGGCACGGCGGAACTCAAGCACCCCGGCTCGCCCAACCTGTACGACACCTCCAAGCACGTGATGGACGGCGGCGGTAATTTCCGCGCCAACTTCGGCGTCGAGCGGGGCGGCGTGAACTTGCTGGCCGAGGACGGCTCCGCTTCCAAGGGCGCGGACATCCAGACCGGCTACCCCGAGTTCGACCACGTGCTGCTCAAGAAACTGGGCTGGTGGGACGAATTGACCGATATCGAGAAGACCCTGGCCGAAGGCAAGAACTGGAAGACCGACAACTCGGGCGGCATCATTCGGGTCGCCATGAAGAACCATGGCTGCCACGTCTTCGGCAACGCCAAGGCGCGGGCGGTGGTCTGGAACTTCCCGGACGGCATCCCTCAGCACCGCGAGGCGCTCTACAGCACCCGGCCGGACCTGGTCGCGAAGTACCCGACGCACGACGACAGGAAGGCTTTCTGGCGTCTGCCCACCCTGTTCAAGACGATCCAGGACAAGAACCTGGTGGACAAGGTCGCGGAGAAATTCCCGCTGATCCTGACCTCGGGCCGGCTGGTCGAGTACGAGGGCGGCGGCGAAGAGACGCGCGCCAATCCCTGGCTGGCCGAACTGCAGCAGGAAGCCTTCGTCGAGATCAACCCGAAGACCGCCGCCGCGCGCGGGATCCGCAATGGCGAACGGGTTTGGCTGAACAGCCCGACCGGCGGCCGCCTGAACGTGCAGGCGATGGTGACCGAGCGGGTCGGCCCGGATACGGTCTGGATGCCCTTCCACTTCTCTGGCCGCTGGCAGGGCGCCGACATGCTCGCGTACTACCCGAACGGCGCTGCGCCGATCGTGCGCGGTGAGGCAGTGAATACCGCGACCACCTACGGATACGACAGCGTGACGATGATGCAGGAATCGAAGACCACGATCTGCAACGTCGAACGCGCCGCAGCCTGAACACGAGGGGATTCAAATGGCAAGAATGAAATTCATCTGCGACTCTGAGCGCTGCATCGAGTGCAACGGCTGCGTCACCGCGTGCAAGAACGAGAACGAGGTGCCCTGGGGCGTGAACCGCCGCCGCGTGGTCACGCTGAACGACGGCGTGCCCGGCGAGCGTTCGATCTCGGTGGCCTGCATGCACTGCTCGGACGCGCCGTGCATGGCGGTGTGTCCGGTCGACTGCTTCTACCGCACCGACGAAGGCGTGGTCCTGCACGACAAGGACGTCTGCATCGGCTGCGGCTATTGCTCCTACGCCTGCCCGTTCGGCGCGCCGCAATTCCCGGCAGCCGGTACCTTCGGCGTGCGCGGCAAGATGGACAAGTGCACCTTCTGCGCCGGTGGCCCGGAAGCCAATGGCAGCGAAGCAGAATTCCAGAAATACGGGCGCAACCGGCTGGCCGAGGGCAAGCTGCCGGCCTGCGCCGAGATGTGCTCGACCAAGGCCTTGCTGGCCGGCGACGGCGACGTGGTGGCCGACATCTTCCGCAACCGGGTCACCAAGCGCAACAAGGGCGCCGAGGTCTGGGGCTGGGGCACGGCGTACGGCTCCAAGCAAGCCGGCCAGCCTGCAGGGGGCAAGTCGTGAGGCGCATGCTGATGGTCACCGCCACGCTGGCGGCATTGGCCGGCTGCGGCGAAAAGCCCCAGTCGATGACCGTGGGCGGGCGCCAGGACACGGCTGCCTTCCAGGGCACCGGGATGCCGTACACGGCAGCCGGATGGAAAACCGGCGACAAGACCAGCTGGGAGAGTCAGCTCAAGGCGCGAACCCAGAGCGGCCAGAACGACTACAACAAGGTCAATTGAACATGCTCAGGTCACTCGTCGTTGCCTCGACTCTCGCCTTCGGCCTGGCCGTCGGCGCCGTCGCACAGGACAAGTCCAGGGATGACCTGCCGCCGCCAGCCGCGCCTTCGGTTGCGCCGGCGGCTCCGCAGGGTGGCGGGGGCATCCAGGGCCAGAACATCTTCGACGTGAAGCCGGAGGTCAAGCCCGATGCCAGCTCCGATCCGAAATACCCGAACCAGACCAATGCCGAGCGCAACCGGGTCCAGCCCGGCAACAACTCGCCGCTCTGGCGCGACGCCGCCAAGGGAAGGGAAGGCTTCACCAGCCTGCCCAAGTCGCAGGATCCGGAAGCGGGGGTGTTGATCCAGGCGCCGGTGCAGTACTGGGGCTCGCGCCTGACGACGGCCGGCGAGGCCTGGCGCCAGGTCCGCAACGTGTGGCTGCTGCCCTACGGCGGGGCGCTGTTCCTGATCGTGCTCGGCGCGTTGGCGATTTTTTACTTCACCAAGGGACCGATCGGCAAGCATGACTCTGGGGCGGGCGGTCGCAGGATCGAACGCTTCACCCCGTTCGAGCGTTCGACCCACTGGGCCAACGCGATTGCTTTCGGCGTGCTGGCGGTCTCCGGCATCGTGATGGCCTTCGGCAAGTTCTTCATGTTGCCGGTGATGGGTGGCGCGCTGTTTGGCTGGCTCACCTGGGTCCTGAAGACGATGCACAATTTCGCCGGCCCGCTGTTCGCGGTGTCCCTGGTCATCATGTTCTGCACGTACCTGCGAGACAACTGGCCAGAGCGCGGCGACATGGCCTGGATCCTCAAGGGCGGCGGCGCCTTCAGCAAGGCGGGCGAACACGCGCCCCCGGCCAACCGCTACAACCCGGGCGAAAAGTTCGTGTTCTGGGTCGGCGTGCTGCTGCTGGGATCGGTGGTGGTGGGCTCTGGACTGGTCATGGACAAGCTGCTTCCGGGCATCCTTTACGACCGCAGCACGATGCAGGTGGCGCACATGGTGCATTACGTCTCGACCATCCTGATGATGTGCATGTTCGCTGGTCACATCTACCTGGGCACCATCGGCACGCGCGGCGCGTACAAGGCGATGCGCACCGGCTATGTCGGCGAAGAGTGGGCGCGCGAGCACCATGGTCGCTGGTACGAAGACATCCAGGCCGGCAAGGTTCCGGCCCAGCGCAGCCGGCCCGGCGTGACCGCGGACGGCCCTATTCTTGGAGAACAACGCGCATGAAGAAACTATGGATCGCCACCGCGCTGGCTGCCGCTTGTGCAACCAGCCTGGCCAAGCTTCCGCCCGTCGTGCTCGACGACGCGGCCAAGGCCAAGGCGGCTGAAACGGCAGCCAAGTCTTCCTGGCAGGGAAAGCTCGATGCTTTCCAGGTGTGCCGGGCGCAAGACCGAGTCGCTGCCTTCTACCGCAAGTCGGCTGGCAGCGTACCGTCCAACGGTGCCAAGGCGACGCCGCCCACCCTGACGCCAGCGATGGCAGTCGCGATGGGCCCGGCCGCGGCAGCGACCGCTGCCAAGGTTTCCGCAGCACCTGCGGCGGCCGCTCCGGTGGCATCGTCCGCAGCCGCGACAGCGAAGGCTCCGATCACCGCCAGCGCGGCTGCCGTCACCACGCCGGTTCCCGCCGGACTGGTCGCGGCCGTTCCGGCTGTCACCGGCGGCACCGCTGCGGCACCGGCTGGCGCGCCGACTCCGACACCCTGCGCCGATCCAGGACCGTTCGCCTACAACGCCCCGGCCGAAAAGCCGCTGGAAGCGTCGGGCGCGCACTCGCCGGCCGGCAATGCGACCAGCCCGCCGAGCGTGCGGGCCAACTCCGCGGAGATGGCGCCCGCCAAGAAGTAGGCTGTTGCGCTCGCGGGGCGGCGTGTCCTGCGCTTGCGCGGCAGCGCGGTCTGCGCCGGCACGCAATCTGGGCCGCGATGACGCGTCGGGGTTTTGTCCATGTTCCTGCCTTACCTCACCGAAGCGCGCGCGCCCCTGACGCGCGAAATCCTGGTCGTCAACGAACTGGGCGAGCCGGAACAGATCTCGATTCCGGCCGAGCGAGACCTCACGGTGTACGTCGACAAGCGCGAACTGGTCACGCTCATGACGCTGGGCGCGCGGCCCGAATGGCTGGTGCTCGGCTACCTGCGCAATCAGCGGCTGGTGACAGCGGTCGACGACGTCGAGTCGATTACTGTCGACTGGGAAACCGGCGCTGCGGCGGTCAAGACCCGGGCCGGCATCGACCGGATCGAGGAGCGCACGGCACGCCGTGTGGTCACCACTGGCTGTGGCCAGGGCAGCGTGTTCGGCGGACTGCTGGACGAGATCGAATCGATCCGCTTGCCCGGCACCGTCATCACCCAGGCCCAGCTGTATGGGCTGGTGAACGCGATCCGGCTCCAGGAGACCACCTATAAGTCGGCCGGCTCGGTGCATGGATGCGCGCTGTTCCGCGGCGATGACATGCTGCTGTTCGTCGAGGACGTCGGTCGCCACAACGCGATCGACACCATCGCCGGCTGGATG
>JAJAZH010000342.1 GCA_026785815.1 Ramlibacter sp.
GTCGCAACCATCGTGGAGGAAGCCCCGAGTAGCAGAGTGCGCAGCGGAAAGCGCCAGACTTGCATCCCGACCAGCAGGGGCAGCACGCCAGAGCCGAACATGGTGGTGGTCGCCACCAGGCCAACTTGGAACGCCCTGAAACCAAGCTCGAGCAGGTAGATTTCATCGACCGCCAGGCAGGCTCAGCCAGGCCGCTTGCGCACCGGATGGGCCTGATGGATGCGTCGCCCCGCCGCAAATTCCCGGCGCTGCGCCCCGAGCCGGTCTCCGTCCAGGTACTGAGCAAGCAGCTGCAGGTCGGCGTCGCGCACGCCCAGGTCACTGAAGTGGCGCTTCCAGCCGTCCACGCGCCTGGCGATCTCCTCGACGATGTCGCGCGCCGCGGCCGGCTTGAGTCCAAAAGAGCGCACCTGCGACAGCGCGTTTGCCATGGTCGCTTCCGCACCCGAGTCGCCAACCGGCAGGGCCTGGTATCCCAGGCCCTGCGCCGACGGAACCACATCGAACGCCGGGGCCAGCAGGTACGAGCCGTCCGCCTGGCGCAGCAAAGCGTGGTTTTTCTCGTGATCGTCGGTGTTGTCGATCAGGATGTTGAAGACCATCCTGCGAAACAGCTGCTCCTGCTCCTGCGCAATCGATGCCGCCGGCGCCAGCCGCCGCAGCAGCTGTGCCAACTGCGGATAGCCAAGGTCCTCTCCGGCGGCAAGGAGGGCCACCTTCGCCGAGACGGCATGCAACCTGCGGGCGCCGACGCGGTCGAAGCGCCGGATCGCCACGGCGTGCCGGCCGTCCACGTCCAGCGCGCGGGTCGGCGCCGCGTGGACACCGCAGGTCGCGGACAGCGTCATGGCAGCGTGCTCGATGAGTTCGGTATCCATGTCCTCGCCTTCCGAGAACTTCACCAGCCAGGGTGCCCCTTCGATCGACAGCAGCGACTTGGGGCGTGCGCCACCGAGGGAGACGCCGGGCCGCACCAGGCGGCGCTGCAGCTCGGGCACCGGTTCGTTGGCCAGCACCTTGCGCACGACCAGGGACATCTCAGCCAGGCTCGCAAGCCCCGGCAACGGCGCGGTAGCCCAAGGCTGATAGGCCTGGGCACTCCGGCTCACGCCGAGCGCACCGTAGCGGTCGTCGCCGGCGAACAGCAGGAACTCCAGGATCGACAGCCGACTGCATTGCTCGAATTGGCGGATCACGCGCTCGCCCCAGCGATCGGGACGGGCATCGTCGACGGCGCCCACCGCGACGTCCTTTTCCTTCGGCACGAACAGTTCAGCCGTCAGGGGCAGGTCTTCGCTCAGGGCGAACCCGTCCGTGAGCCAGCTGCGGTCGTATGTGAGGGCAACGGAGCGCTGGCCGGTGACCAGGCGCAACTCTCCGATCAGGCGCGGCTGCGCCGGATCCCCGACCCACCACAGTGACAGCGGATCGCCCGGTGTGTACTGACTGGCTTCAGCCACCGCGGGCCCCGCGCGGCCGGTGGCGCTGTTCGGCGTCCCGGATGTCCGCCTCAAGGGCCGCGAGATCTTCTTTCGGATCGGCCACCTCGGCCAGGGCCTGGTGGCGTTTGACCATCCACAAGGCGGTGGCGTAAACCCCCATCGAGACGCTTGGATCGCCCTTTTCCATCCGCATCAGGGTCGGGATGGACACCTGCATTCGTTCCGCCCACGCCTTAAGCGACTGCGAGCGACGCTTTCTTGCGGTTGCAAGGTCCTGACCCAGCCGACGCAGTGCAGCGGCGCTGGCAGCGGGAAGCGAATGAACGGCCGGGGACACCTGTGACATAACTTATATGTTAATTTAAGCTGTACTTTCATACAACTATACGTTAACAATGGCTCTGACGATCTGATATCGCGCCGTCGGTAGCTAGTTGCGCAAATCCGGGCTGTTGTTGGCTGCGGCCTGGGCCACGGCGTCGAGCGCGACTTCCACCATGGCCTGGTCCGACACCAGGCGCAGCCGCTGCGTCGCCACCAGCTGGTCGAGCAGGCGCCGCGTCATCGAATGGGTCTTGCCGGCAGCGTCGCTGAACATGTAGAGCGTGCCGTGCGGACTGGCCCAGGTCAGCTGCAGCCGGTTCCAGAGCTGGTCCACCAGCATCTCGACCCAGGCTCCCGGCTGCAGGCCATCGTCGCCCAGTGTCGCCACTGCCTCCAGCCAGTCCGAACGTTGCGCTCCGGTTGCTCCCGGCTGGGTCTGCGGCTGGGTGGGGGCCGACTGCTCGGTCTGCATGAAGCCCGATTCCTGGGCCTCGCCCGGCGCCAGCCAGGGGCTGGAAGCGTCGCCGCTTTCGGTCGCGAACCAGCTGTCGAGTTCTTCCCGCGTGAGCGGCGCAGGCTGCGCCGCGGCCGGGACCAGCGCGCGCTGCTGCATGACGACCAGCAGGTCGACGAAGCGTTCGGTTTCGGACACCGGGTAGTCGATGCTCGCCAGTCCTTCCCGGACTTTCTCCAGCAGCCCGGGAGCGATGCGCGACAACCGCGAACGGTTGCCGGACGCCAACAGCGGCTGCGCGCTCCACAGCAGGTCGGCCAGCAATCCGTTGTAGCCCCCCGGGTCGGATGCCGCTGCGGGATCGGCCAGCCGCGCCTGCGCGATCACCTGGGCCCAGGGACCGGTCACGAAACCGGACACCTCGCGCGCCGCGCCGGCCACGTCAGGCCGGGCCCGCAGCTGCCGGCTGATCTTGCTGGCCAGCAGGTTGCGTTGCTCCGCGTGCAGCAGCGCCTGCACCGCCTTCTGCCGGTGCCGGCGCTCGCGCTGATGCGGCTCGCTCCAGGCTTCCTCGAGCGAATCGAGCGCGAACTCGAACGGCTCGCCGCCAGGCACCCTGGCCGCAGCCAGGACCTCCACCGCCTGCTGCAGCGGCTCGTGGAAAGCGGCGAAGCCCGGCGCATCGACGGCCGACCAGGCCAGGCTGCGCTGCGTCATCTGTTCCAGCAGGCGGCGGGCCGGATGATTCTTGTCGCTGAAAAAGCGGGGATCGTCGAACACCAGGCGCAGCAACGGCGGCTCGAGCGCGCGCACTGCCTGCTGGATCGGCGGCAGCAGCCGCGAGTCGCCGGCGATGTTCTCCACCATCAGGTTCACCACTTCCAGGCCGAGGGCCTGGCCGGGACTGGTCGCCGCCTGCCGCATCTGCTCGCGCACCGCAGCGATCCCGGTCAAGGGCGCGGACGGACCGGTCTCGCGTTGCAGCAGCCGCGACATCACCTGGTCGACCTGCTGCATCTCCTGCAGGGCTTCGAACGCCGCCGGCACGGTGACCGAGAACTCGGGCGGATTGCCTGCCGGGGCGCCGGCCTCGAACTCGCGCTCGAACTTCTCGGCGAACGAGTTGGCGCTGTGTTCGAACTGGCCGGACAGCAGCCGCCTCAGCTCGCGCATGTTGAGCAGCGCGCTGGGCGCGGGACCGCTCCCGCCCGTGGTCCGGCTCGCCGCTGCGGAAGCGTCGCGGCTGGGCGCCACGGTGTAGCCCGCGGGGACGACGCCCTGGTCGCGCAGCAGCTGCGACAGCTCGGCGTACAGGCGGGCCAGTTCCGGGCCGAGGTCTTCGCCCAGGTGCTGCATCCAGCGGTTGCGAACGCTGGTGGGGATGGGGCTTTGCATGGTGACCGTGCGCAGGGCGCGCACGAAGACGTCAGGCCGCAGCGGATTGCGTTCGGGCTGGACCGTTTGCAGGCCCTGCGCGGCGCACACCAGCGCCGTCAGATCCTTCAATTCGGCCTCCACCGCGTGCGCCACCGCCTGCTGGGTGCGCACCACGTCGACGCTCTCTTGCAGTTGCTCTTCGCCCATCAGCTCGAGCGAGTCGAAGCTCAGGGCCGAGGACCGCGACTTGGCGCCGGCGATCGCCTGCGCGAATTCGGCCAGCAACGCCTGCGGATAGGACTCGCACAGCGCTTCCTGATGCTTCATCAGGATCCGCGCGGCCTCGGTCAGCAGCTTTCGCTCCTGCGTCTCGTGCATCATCGTCGCCCGCTGCGCCATCGACTTGACGCAGCGCGCCACCAGGCGCTGCATCAGCGTGTGTCCGCGGCTGGCCGCCTCCTTGATGCAGGACCGGTACAGCGCCGGGCTGGGCGTGTTCTGCGGAAGGGCGGACATGGGTTACCTATGCTGGGTCCCTGCCCCCGCCTGCGCGGGGGCAGGCTCTGCGGCGGGGATGACGTTACTTCAGGGCTTTATAGCGCATGCGATGCGGTCTGGCACCTTCTTCGCCGAGGCGGCGCTTCTTGTCGGCCTCGTATTCCTGGTAGTTGCCGTTGAAGAAGGTCCATTGGCTGTCGCCCTCGGCGGCCAGGATATGGGTCGCGATCCGGTCCAGGAACCAGCGGTCATGGCTGATCACCATCACGCTGCCCGCAAATTCGAGCAACGCATCTTCCAGCGCCCGCAGTGTCTCCACATCGAGGTCGTTGGAAGGCTCGTCCAGCAGCAGCACATTGCCGCCGGCGATCAGGGTCTTGGCCAGGTGCAACCGGCCGCGCTCGCCGCCCGACAGGGTGCCGACCCGCTTTTGCTGGTCGCCGCCGTTGAAGTTGAAGCGGCCCGCGTAGGCGCGGCTGGCCATCTGGAACTTGCCGACGTTCAGGATGTCGAGGCCGCCCGAAATGTCTTCCCAGACGGTCTTGCTGTCGCTCAGCTCGTCGCGGTGCTGGTCGACGAATGCCATCCGTACGGTGGAGCCGATCACCACCTCGCCCGAATCGGCCTTCTCCTTGCCGGCGATCAGCTTGAACAGCGTCGACTTGCCGGCGCCGTTGGGACCGATGATGCCGACGATCGCGCCCGGCGGAACGCTGAAGCTCAGGTTGTCGATCAGGACCCGATCCCCGAACGATTTCGTCACGTTGTGGAACTCGAACACCTGCTGCCCCAGGCGCTCGGCCACCGGGATGAAGATCTCCTGGGTCTCGTTGCGTTTCTGGTATTCGACGTCGGAGAGCTCCTCGAAGCGGGCCAGCCGCGACTTGCTCTTGGCCTGGCGCGCCTTCGGGTTCTGGCGCGACCACTCCAACTCCTTCTTCAACGCCTTGGCATGGGCTTCTTCGCCCTTCTGTTCCGCAGCCAGCCGGTCGCCCTTCTGCTCCAGCCAGGTGCTGTAGTTGCCCTTCCACGGGATGCCGTTGCCGCGGTCCAGCTCCAGGATCCATTCGGCCGCGTTGTCCAGGAAATACCGATCGTGGGTGATGGCCACCACGGTCCCCGGGTAGCGCTTGAGGAACACCTCGAGCCACTCCACCGATTCGGCGTCCAGGTGGTTGGTGGGCTCGTCGAGCAGCAGCATGTCGGGCTTGGACAGCAGCAGCTGGCACAGCGCGACGCGCCGCTTCTCGCCGCCGGACAGCACGCCGACCTGCGCTTCCCAGGGCGGCAGGCGCAGCGCGTCGGCGGCGATCTCGAGCTGGTGCTCGGAGTCGGTCCCCGAAGTGGCGATGATCGCTTCCAGCCGCGCCTGTTCGGCCGCCAGCGCGTCGAAGTCGGCGTCGGCTTCCGCATAGGCCGCGTACACCTCCTCGAGTTTGGCCTTGGCGGCGAACACCTCGCCCAGCGCTTCCTCGACCGCTTCACGCACGGTGTGGTCAGGATTGAGCTTGGGCTCCTGCGGCAGGTAGCCGATGTTGAGACCCGGCATCGGCGTCGCTTCGCCCTCGTACTCCTTGTCGACCCCGGCCATGATCTTGAGCAGGGTGGACTTGCCCGAGCCGTTCAGGCCCAGCACGCCGATCTTGGCCCCGGGGAAAAAGGAGAGCGAAATGTCCTTGAGGATGTGACGCTTCGGCGGCACGATCTTGCCGACGCGGTTCATGGTGAAGACGTACTGGGCCATAGCTTTTCTTGAAAGGGGGTTGCGGTTGCAAAGGGTCGATTATCGACCGCGCCCGCCCGCGTGTCCCTCCAGCCGCCTTCAAGCGTCGCGGTCGAGGCTGTTGCGCAGGGCCGCCTTGGCCACCTGGTCGAGGGCGTCGTCCATCACGTTGCGGTCGGCCAGGATCTTCATCAAGCCCTGGCCGCGCAGCCGCTCCAGCGTCCGCCGCGACATCGAGTGGGCCGAGCCGGCCAGCGAAGTGAACATGAACAGGGTGCCGTGCGGACTGGCCCAGGTCAGTTCCACCCGCAGCCAGCTCCCATTGACCATCAGTTCCAGCCAGGTGCCGGTGCGCAAATCCGCGGCGCCGACCGGCTCCGGCAACGGTTCAAGGGTTTGCGCTGGTTCCGGCAGCTCTTGCGGATCTTCTGGCAGGTAGGAGTCGGCCTCCTGGTAGCCGGCCTCTTCGGCCTCGCTGCCGGCGACCCAGGGTGAAGCGCGTGCGGCGGCGGTTTCCGGGACGGCGGCGGCTGTCTCCTCGCCGAACAGGTCGTCCAGGTCCCCCGGCGCCGAATCCGGGCTGGGGCTTGCGGCGCGGGCGGGGGCGGGGGCGCGGGCGAGGACTGGGGCTGGGGCGGGGGCGGGGGCTGGGATTCGCTTGGGCGCGGCCACGATCGTTACAGCTGCAGGGGCGGCGGTCACGGGCTCCTCGACCGCGGCCGGGACCGCATCGCCCTCGGCGGGCGGTCCATCGCGCACCAAAGCCGCGACGTCGATGTCCTTGCTGCCGTCCCCGGGCTGCCGGCCTTCGTCCAGCATGGACTGGTGCACCACGATCAGATTGTCGAAAAAGCGGGCCGTGAGCTCGGGCGGATAGTCGATCTGGTTCAGGCCGTGCCGGAGCTTGCGCACCAGGCCTGGCAGCATCTGAACCAGCCGCTGGTTGCGGCCGCGGACCGCGCCGCCCTTTTGCACGGTCCAGATCAGGTCATCGACAGCAGCCCGGTAGCCGAACGGATCGTCGGAGCCGTCAGCGCAGCTCAGTTGGGACTCGGCCACCACCTGGGCCCAGGAGCCGCGCAGGAAGTCCCCGACGAAAGGCGCGACATGATGCGCTACCACCGCTTCGCTGAAATCCACCGCCAGCTTCTGCGCCAGCAGGTTGCGCTGCTCGGCGTGCAGCAAGGCCCGCGCCGCCAGCTCGCGGCGGCTGCGCAGGACCTGGTCGTGCTCGCTCCACTGCGACTCGAGGTGATCGATCAGCTCGCCGAACACCTCTGCGTCCACCACCTTGCTGTCGAGCCAC
>JAJAZH010000343.1 GCA_026785815.1 Ramlibacter sp.
GCGCCTTCAGCACGTTCTGCAACCGGCGGGCGACGGCCGCGTCGTAACCGGTTGCCAGCACCTTCGCCGTGTCCTGGCCCCAGGTCTGGTCTGGAGCGGGATCGTTGCGACGGGTCAGCAACTGCAGCTGCAGCAACCGCCGCGCGTTCAGGTGCTCGGCCGGCGTCGGCGTTTCGGCGGCAATCTCAAGCCGCATCAGCGCCTCCGACGCGTCGCCTGCCGGTGCTTTGCTCACCGCCTGCACCCAGCCGGAACGAACCGGTGCGCTCACGCTCTTGCCCAAATCCTGCAGGCTCGGCACCTGCTCGCCCGACCGCTGCTCCCAGGCCGTCATCAGTTGTGTCAGCGCCTCGCCGTGGGCTTGTGCAGCCAGCTTCTTCAAAGCGCTTTGCGCATGTTCCAGCGCTTCGCGTTGAGCCCGGAAAGCGACGTCACCCAGGCGCGGGCCGCGGTCCTCGAACGCCGGGCGGTCACCGAATCGACCCTCCGGGCGCGGGCTGCGGTCGTCCCGGCGCTCGCCGAAGCGGCCGCCTGCGGGAGCGCCCTTGCGGTCGCCGAACTTGCCGCCACGGCCCGGCGCCATCGGCTCGGACTTTTTCATGCCGGGACGGTCGTCGCCGCGCATCGCCACGACCGGTTTCGCCGCCGGTTTAGGTGCCGCGGTGGGCGCCGGGGCGGCCACCGCCTGAGCCGTGCTTGAGGAAGCAGGGTCACCGTCGCCAGGTCGGAGTTCGACAGCGCTTTCTTCCGCACCAACTCCGCCTGCTGGGTCGGCATTCACCTCCGGATCAGCGTGGGATGCGGCTGCGGCTGCGGCGGCTGGCGGAGCGACCCCCGCCTCCTGCTCAGGGTTCTTCGCGGCCTGATCGGCGCGGGCGACAGCTTCGGCCGCCTGGGCCTGGCCGCGCAATGCCGCCTCAAGCGCCGCCATTGACGTGCGAATCTTCTGGGCGTCGCCACTGGCATTGGCGGCCTCGAGCGCCTTCGAAGCGTCCAGCACCGTCCGGTCGCGCTCGCTCAGCTGGGCGGCGGCCTGGTCACGCTCTTCGCTCTTGCGGTTGAAGGCTTCGTCGATCGGTTTGCGGAAAGCGTCCCACAGTTTCTGTTCGTGCTTGCGGTCCAGCGGCACGCCCTGCGCCTCGGCTTGCCAGCGCTGCTGCAGCGACTTGACCGCATCGATCCGCAGCTGCGGCTGGGCGCCAAGTTCGCGGGCCTCGTCGATCATCGCGTGACGGCGCTCGAGACTCAGTTTTTGCAGCGCCTCCAATGGAGCGGCGGCGGCGTGGATCGCCTCTTTCCACAGCGGCTGCAGCTCAGCGAAAGCCTTCTCGCCCAGGTGGCCGGCATCGCGCCAGCGGTCGGAGAACTGATGCAGGATCCGGTTGAATCCTTTCCAGTCCCCGTCCCTGGCCGTCGCGTTCTCGGCGCTCCAGGCCTTGATCTCCTCGATCAGCGCCAGCCGGTGACCACGATGCTCGGCGGCTTCGGCCTTGACCTTCTCCAGCCAGCTTTCGACCACCTTGTGGGCTTCGTTGCAGGCTTCGTCAAAGCGCTTCCACAGCGCGTGATTCGGCGGGCCGCCCTGGTCGGTCTGCTTCCACTGCTCGCGCAGGGCGCGCAACTGTTCCTGCATCTTGCGGCCGCCATAGCGTGGCTTGCGTTCAGGCGCCGGTTGCTCTTGCGGTGCCTGCAGCAATGCCTGCGGCTCCCTCGGTTGTTGCGGCTGGCCTGGTTCCAGCGGCTCGCCCTGCTCATGCGAGCTGGGTGCGCCGGGTTCCTGCGCAATGGATGCGTCCGGCCCCTGCTGTACTTGCGGCGTCGGCGGGGCCACCGGAGCGCGGCGTTCGAACAGCGCTTCCGCCTTTGCCACCAATTCCTGGCGCAGCTGGTCGGCGCGCCAGCGCTGCCAGCCTTCCAGTTCGCCGGCCGCGGCAAGGGCTGCGTGCGCCTGGTTCTCGAGCTTGTCGTCGGCCAGCTTGCCGTGTTCTTTCAGCGCATTTCGCAGGGAACTGGCGGCGCCAGCACTGGCCTTGCCGTGACCCTGCGCGATCTCCTGCTCGAGCCGCGTCAGCGACTCCCGGATGACAGCGGTGGCCCTGGCACGCAGCTCGGGATCGACGCGCGGCCGGGCGGCAGGCTTGGGCGCCGCTTCCGGCGGCAGGCCCCGGCCCTGCCGCAATTCATCGGCCCACACAGGGACCGGTGGCAGTGGCGCGGCCGGATCGGCAGCGGCCGCTTCAGCCAGGCCCACGGCGCTGCGGAAAGCGTCCCACACCGCGTGCAGCTGCGAGCGCGAAGCGTCCAGTAAGGGCGGGAACCGGGTGTCGACACTGGCCCAGTTCGGGTCGGACAGGAGGGCTTGCGCATGCACTTCCCAGTCGGGAATGTCGGCCTGCAAGGCAGCCGCCGACGCCTGCGCATCGCGCCAGGATTTGGTGGACAGCACCTCGATCCGCTGCGCCAGCAGCACAGCCGCTTCGCGCTGGACCTGCACTCGATGCTGAAGGTCCTCGATCCCCTTGACCCGGTCGGCCAGAGCGGTCTTCAGCGCCGCCAGCGGCTCACGACTCAACGGTGCGCCCGCTTTGGCCGCGTCGCGCTGCCATGCCAATGCGTCGGCGATGTTCAGCTTGGGCGGTGTCAACAAGGCGCGCGCCTTCTCGGCCCACTCGGCTGCAATCACCTCCTGGCCTTTGCTGCGCTTGATCTCGTCCAGCCGCTCCCGCAACAACCGGGCCGCCCCCTTGTCGCGACCGCTGAGTTCCCGAAAGACCTCCTGCATCTGTTCGGCGCTCGGGTTGCTGGCGAGCCAGTCGCGAACGCGCGCCGCGCGTTCACCCGAAGTCGGGGCCGTGAAGGCGCCGCCGGTCAGCGTATCGAGTGCCTGGGTATCGTGGGTCTTGGTTGGAGCAGCTTGGGTCACGGGCAGAGAAGGTGGCGAAAACGTTGGGGGAAAAAAAAGAAAGGGCCGCAGGCGGCCAATGCAGATCGGGGCCGCGGGCGGCCAGGCGCTATTCTCGCCGCGAAAGCAGCTGGCGTCGCCGGGACGGACCGCAAAAGAGAAAGCCCGGACGGTTGGCCTGAAGCCTGCCCGCCGGGCTTGACGGCTGACACGAGGTCTGTGCCGTCTGGGTCCGCAGTCAGAGAGAGATTGTCCCTGGCTGCGTCGGAGGCAAGAGATTGCCTCCAGGAAGGGCCGGGGCTACCACCGAAGTGGCCCTACCGGCTGAATGCCTGATCGCTCAGGCCTATGCAGCTTAGGCGACGACCGGCGGCATTACCAATCTGGCTTTCTAATGACCGGCAGCGGGTGATTGGGAAGCTTGTCTTGACACGGGTGGCTCATCAAGGTCCCGCTGGCCCCAATCCAGACCGCACGCCGTGACCTTTGTGGGCGCTGTCTGACAAGGACGGGAGACTGGTTCTGACAAGCCAATCTTCATCTGCCATGCGTAAATCATTGCTGCGATATGTAAGAAATGCATTAAAGATTCATTTGTTATTCTTGACCGCATATTTAGAGAGCCTCTAGAATTCGCCGTCCCCAAGCTCTACCGGGGGCATCCCGTACCCGCTGCCTGACCGGCTAAGTCGAATCGCTGCGAATGGTCTGAATGACCGTCCAGGATTCCGATGGCGACCAATCCAAACGAGAGACCGTGGCGTGACGCTCCCAAGCATCGCAAGCCGGTCCCGCGCGTAGAAAGGAAGTGCTATGACAGCGCTAGCAAAAACTGCCCACAGCCTGCGAACCTTCGGGGCCGACGTTGCCCAGGGCTTTTTCGAGATCACCCACAACAGTTTCGCCCTGGTGGGCCTGGCGGTTGTGTTCTCCCTGATCACCCTGACTGCCAGGGACGACCTGCGTCAGGTCGGAGAGTCCAAACTGATGAGCTGGCTGCAGGAACGGCATTCGGCCACGCTGGGGGTGGAGCCCGAGCTGGATGCGATCGACCGGGCCACCGCGGTCAATCCCAAGGATCTGCCCAAGCAGCAAGCCGCCGTTGCCTATTGGCTCAGTAAAAAATACCGGGTCGCCCCGGAGCCTCTTTCGGCGCTGGTCGCCGAAGCCTATGAGATCGGCGAAAAGACCAAGCTGGATCCGACCCTGATCCTGGCGATCATGGCGGTCGAATCGGGATTCAATCCCTTCGCCCAGAGTTCGGTCGGGGCGCAAGGACTGATGCAGGTCATGACCGGGATCCACAGCGACAAGTACGAGAGCTTTGGCGGCAAGCTGGCGGCGTTCGACCCGGTCAGCAACCTGCGGGTCGGCGTCAAGGTGCTGCAGGAGTGCATCCAGCGCGCCGGCTCGCTCCAAGCAGGATTGAAGTTCTATGTCGGCGCCGCCAATCTGGACGACGACGGCGGCTACGCCGGCAAGGTCATGGCCGAACACGGCAGGCTGCGCCAGGTCGCAGCCGGGAAGGCCGTTCCGCTGGCCGCGCCGCCGATCATCCGCGCTGTGACCCCACCGCCCGAGCCGGCGGTCATCGAAGAGAAGATCGCGGCCCTGTCGCAGTCCTGATCCGCAGCGCCAGTTAAACTAGCGCCGTGCGCGACTGGCGATAGGCGCGGCGCCCAGCGAGGGGTGGCCGGCGCTGACGTGGAATTCCAGGCAGGTCCCCCTGCCAACCACTGGGAAGCGCACCGCCGGTCCCACCGGCGTTCAGCCGTTCGCCTGGGCAGCCCTTGTTTTGTTTACAGACAGGGACCACGTCTTTCTGGACTGCCATGTACCACCGCAACATCCTCGTCGAACAGACCGACCCCGAACTCTGGGCCGCGATTCAGGCCGAAAACAAGCGGCAGGAAGAGCACATCGAGCTCATCGCGAGCGAAAACTACGCGTCTCCCGCCGTCATGGCGGCCCAGGGCAGCCAGCTCACCAACAAGTACGCCGAAGGTTATCCCGGCAAGCGCTATTACGGCGGCTGCGAAAACGTCGACGTGGCCGAGATGCTGGCGCTGTCGCGGGTGAAACAGCTGTTCGGCGCCGAGGCTGCCAACGTTCAACCCCATTCGGGCGCGCAGGCCAACCAGGCTGTGTTCCTGGCATTCCTGAAGCCCGGCGACACCATCATGGGCATGAGTCTGGCGGAAGGCGGTCACCTGACGCACGGCATGGCGCTCAACATGAGCGGCAAATGGTTCAACGTGGTCAGCTACGGCCTGAACGAGAAAGAGGAGATCGATTACGACGCGATGGAGCGCAAGGCGCACGAATCGCGACCCAAGCTGATCATCGCCGGTGCTTCGGCCTATTCGCTTCGCATCGATTTCGAGCGCTTTTCCCGCGTGGCGAAGGCGGTCGGCGCCATTTTCATGGTCGATATGGCGCACTATGCCGGTCTGATCGCCGCCGGGGTCTATCCCAATCCGGTGCCGCATGCGGACATCGTGACGTCAACCACCCACAAGAGCCTGCGCGGCCCCCGGGGCGGCATCATCCTGATGAAACCGGAACATGAGAAGGCGATCAACAGCGCGGTGTTCCCGGGTCTCCAGGGCGGCCCGCTGATGCACGTGATTGCCGCCAAGGCCGTGGCTTTCAAGGAAGCGCTGGCGCCGGAGTTCAAGAGCTACCAGCAGCAGGTGGCGAAGAACGCGGTCGTGCTGGCCGAAACCCTGGTCCAGCGCGGCCTGCGGATCGTGAGCGGCCGCACCGAGAGCCATGTCATGCTGGTTGACCTGCGAGCCAAGGGCATCACCGGCAAGGAGGCCGAAGCGGTCCTGGGCGATGCCCACATGACGATCAACAAGAACGCGATTCCGAACGACCCGGAAAAGCCGATGGTGACCAGCGGGGTGCGTATTGGAACGCCGGCGCTGACGACACGCGGTTTCCGGGAAGAAGAGGCGCGACTGACCGCCAACCTGATCGCCGACGTGCTCGACCGGCCCCGCGATGCGGCGAACATCGCGGCGGTGCGCGAAAAGGTCCACGCGATCACGCGCCGTTTTCCGGTTTACGGATAGCAAATGTCGGCCCTCACGCTCGGCGCTTCGCGCTTTCGCTGCCCCCCGAGGGGGCGCTCGCTTGCTTGGGGCGGCCCGGCGCCGCGCTCGATATGAAATGTCCGTTCTGCGCCAATGTCGATACCCAGGTGGTGGAAACGCGCATGGCCGAGGACGGCGACTTCATCCGCCGGCGGCGCCAGTGCGGTGCCTGCGAAAAGCGTTTCACCACCTACGAGCGGCCGGACGTGAACTTCCCGGCAGTGGTCAAGAAGGACGGGCGCCGCATCGAGTACGAACGGGCCAAGCTGCTGGGCTCGATGAACCTGGCCTTGCGCAAGCGCCCGGTGAGTACCGAGCAGATCGATGGCGCCGTCGAGCGCATCGAGGAAAAACTGCTGAACCTCGGCGTCCGGGAGGTTCCGTCCACCCGCATCGGCGAGCTGGTGATGCGCGAACTCAAGAAGCTGGACAAGGTCGCTTACGTGCGCTTCGCCAGCGTCTATCGAAGCTTCGAGGACATCGACGAGTTCAAGACACTGGTCGACGAAGTGCGCAAGTAGCGCCCCCCGGGATTCGGGGCGCGGGCGACAGTTGCCCGCTGATTTGCACCGCTGGTCAAGCCAATGCGACCACTGGTCCGCCTTCACGGTGGCGCCAGCCGGTTTGGGACAAAACTCCGTTCCATGCAAAAACAGCGAGGCTTCACCCTGATCGAGTTGCTGCTCGTCCTGACGATCGCCGCCGTCCTGACAGCGCTTGCCGCGCCGTCGTTCGGGCGCCTGATCAAGTCGAACGCGATTTCGGGCGGCGTGAACACCTTCATGGGCGACCTGCGGTTCGCCCGCAGTGAAGCCATCCGGCTGGGCGGCCCGGTCGTGGTGTGCCGCAGCGACGCGCCCGAGGCGCCGAGTCCGGTCTGCGGGCCCAACACCTCCGCCCTCAACCGCAACTGGTCCAGTGGCTGGATCGTGTTCCAGGATCTGAACAGCGATGGCGTGAAGAACGCGGCCGATCCGGTCCTGCGGGTGCAGGCGGCGCTCGGGACGATCGACGCCATCGTGGAAGCCGGGACCACCTCGGACGGGGTCTTGCGTTTCACCACGACCGGCCGCTTGCTCAATGTCACGTCTGCCACCCAGCTGACCTTCGGGGGCGGCAATTTTGCGACCGATGTGCGGCGTGTGGTCTGCGTCAGTCTCGGCGGCCGCGGCCGGATCGCCGGCGACGGCGCTACAACGTGTGGGAGCGACAACCAATGAGGACCTCCTCGTCACGGCAGTTCGGCGCCTCGTTGCTCGAGGTGCTGGTCGCCATCCTGATCCTGTCGTTCGGCATGCTGGCACTGAGCGGCATGCTGGCCTTCGCGGTCCAGATGCCGAAGCTTTCCGCCTATCGAGCGGCGGCCACCGCGCTGGCAGCCAGTCACATCGAGCGCATGCGGGCCAACACCGCGGGTTTCGCGCTGGACAGCTACAAGCAGACCATGACCTTCAATGCGACGCTGGCGACGGTGGCGCCGTGCACCTATCCCACCTGCGTCCCTGACACCATCGCGACGCTCGACAAGGACCAGACCGGCCAAGCCATCCGCGTTCAGTTGCCGGGCCAGGCCGGCATGCGCGTCACCTGCAACGGCGCATGTGCCGGCCTGGACGGCGACATCTGGATCATCTGGCAGGAGCCAACGACATTCGCCGCCCTCGAGGCCGCGACTTCGGATGAATGCCCGAACCCGGCGGACGCCCCGACCTTTCCGGCGTTCTCCACGCCCCAACCTCGCTGCCTGCACGTCCGGTTCAAACTATGAAGCTGCGCCCGCCACGCTCCGCGAAACACTTCCATCGGGGGCTGTCCCTGATCGAATTGATGGTGTCGCTGGTCATCGGACTGGTGCTGATGATCGCCGTCGTGTCGGCCTATGTCGGCTCGGCCGGCGCCACCCGGATGGTGGAGGCGCAGGGGCGGATGAACGAAGACGCGCAGGCCGCTCTGACCATCCTGGCTCAGCAGTTGCGCATGGCGGGCAACAACCCCAAGCAGCCCAATTACACCAGCGCATCGCCGCGCAATCCGGTCTATGACGCCACCACCTTCATCGTGCGCGGCTGCGACGGGCGTTTTTCAAACATCACGACGGCAGCCCTCATCCAGGATCTGACCTGCACCGGCGGCGCAGCAGCCGACTCGATCGCGGTGAGCTATGAAGCGGACGCCTACAACACCATCGCGACCGGAGCGGGCGGCAGTGCGACCGACTGCCTCGGCCAGGCCCTGCCGGTATTGAACGCCACCCCCAACATCTGGAACGGCGCAGCCTCCGTTCCCACCGCAGTGACGTTCACCGTCGCCGACAACCGCTTTTACGTCGGCACGACGGCTACGATCGTTGCTCCCAGTCTGTACTGCAAGGGCAACGGCGGTCCCAACCCCCAGCCGCTGGTCGAAAACATCGAAGACCTTCAGTTCGTGTACGGCACGGCCCCGGCGACCGCGACGCCGACCACTGTTGCCGTCGCGGGCTATCTGACGGCCACAGAAATCCAGACCAATGCGGGGCTGGCTGCCCTGCCGAGCGACGCCGCCCGCTGGGCCCAGGCGATGACCGTGCGCATCTGCGTGGTGGTCCGCAGTGAGCGGCCGGTTGTCTCGGATGCAGGGTCGGCGGAGTACATCAAATGCGACGGCACGCTCAACACCAGTCCACCGGATCTGCGATTGCGCCGCGCCTATTCCACCACGGTCGTCCTTCGAAACCGCGTCCCTTCCTAGCTGGAATGCCATGACCACTGTCTCGCACCAACCCGCCCGACCTGCCGCCGATTTTGTCCGCGCGTGCAGAGGTCACAAGCGCTCCCCGGCTTCCAGCCAGCAGGGCGTGGTGCTGATCATTGCCCTGGTCATGCTGGTGGTGATTTCACTGCTCACCACCCTCAGCATCCGCAGCGCCACGTCGACCGAGAAGGTTTCCGGCAACGTCCGGACCACCGAGCTGGCCAGCCAGGCGGCAGAGATCGCGTTGCGTTACTGCGAAGAGGCCGTGGTCCAGATCAATTCCGGGACCGTCACGATGGCCGTCACGCCGGCGCTGCTGGCGAACCAGCCCAATCCACGCTGGAAAGACACCGCGAACTGGGACGTCGCTCCGAGCGACGCATTCGTCATCCCATCGAACTCCGTCAACGGAGCGTCGACCACGGCGACTTTTCGCCGCCCGCCGGAATGCATGGTCGAACGGATGCCGATCGTCTCGCCGACCGGTGTCATTTCAACCACATCGACTTACGTCATCACAGCGCGCGGCTTCGGACCTGAAGTTGCGGCCGCAGATCCCGCACGCAGCCGCCCATCGGGCAGCGAAGTCTGGATGCAGTCAACGATCGAAATTCAATAGGGGTACCACATGTTCCAGCTCAAACTGAAACTCATCCTGGGCGCAATCGCAGCCGCAGGCAGCGTGCTGTCGCTGCACGCGCAGATGGCGCAGGACCCGCTGTTGTCGAGAACGGCGGCGGTCGAACCAAATATTGTCTTCATGTTCGATGATTCCGGTTCGATGCCGGCGAAGGCCATCTATCAATTCGGTGGCACGCCGGGCGGCTTGGGGTTGACGGGCCCGAACAACGACAGTTTCGATGTGATGTTCGCTGACCAGGTCTCCTTCCACGGCCGGTCGCCGGATGTGAACCGGATCTACTATGACCCCAGGACGAGCTATGCCAGGCGGATCCGGGCGGACAGCACATACCTGCCCGCAGGAGCGACCACGGGGATCACCTCCTTCAACGTCTACTTCTACAAGCCGGCGTCCAGCACCACCTACCGCGTCAACAATGTCCCGGTCACCGCTCGGGGCAGCGGCTACCCGGCCGCCGGTGTCACGGCCCTGTTTTCCGCACCTCCGTCCGGTGGTGTGCGCGCCACGGCGGACGTCGTGACGGCCACCAGCCCGAAAGTCGGAGCCGTCAACGTGCTCAACGGCGGCATTGGATATCCAACCACTGGGGTAACAGTTACTTTCGGCCCGCCAGGAGCCGGTGGCGTCCAGGCCACGGGCACCGTCACGACGGGAAACAGCACGACCAAGGCCGTCAGCGGCGTTTCGATTGTCGCTGGCGGCGCTGGCTATGCGAACAGCACACAGGTTGTGTTCTCTGACCCCCCGGCGGGCGGGGTGACAGCGACAGGGACCGTCACGCGAGGTGGCGGTCCCCGGCCGATCAGTACATTCACCCTCACCGATCCTGGCTCGGGGTATATCACCCCACCCACCGTGACGCTCACCTCGACCGGAGGGGGTGTCGGCGCCACCTTCGCGGTGACGTTGGCCAACGTCCCGACCCGGGTGGTCACGGGCATCAACGTCACCAACGGCGGTTCTGGCTATTCAGCCCCGGTCCCTGTCATCCTGAACAACACTGGCGGCGGGTCGGGTGCAAGTTTCGCTGTCACGCTGGGGACCACCAACGTCATTTCGGCGATCAACGTGACCAATCCCGGCTCAGGTTATGTCAGCCCGCCGACCCTGGCTCTCAACGGGACCGCACCCGGCTCCGGCGAGGCGTACACGGTCAACACCACTGCCATCGTTGTCCAGCCGGCGAACATGGTCTGGGATGGCACCGGAGCGCCGACCGCCGCGGCCAATTACTTCACTCCCCTCTACACGCCGGATTCGGGCAGTCCGCTGGCGCCCGGAGCGGCCGTACTTCCCTACCCCAACACCGCCGCCTCGACCACCGGCAGCTATCCGAAGTTCAAAAACCGGACAGACTGCAGCCCGGCCACCGCGACCAGTTGCACCTGGCCCAGGAACTCCAGAACTATGCCAACTGGAAGGCCTATCACAGCACTCGCCTGGAACTCGCAAAAACCGGCATCGGCCTGGCGTTCCAGCCGCTCAACCCGACCTTTCGCCTGGGCTGGGGAACGATCAATACGCTGGCCAACAGCAGTCGGCTTGATAGCGGTGTGCGGCTCTACAACTCAACCGTGCAAAGCGATTTCCTGACCTGGCTGTACGGAATCCCCGCCAACGGCAGCACGCCGAACCGGATCGCGCTTGACAAGGTGGGAACGTACTACCAGAGGGCGGACAACGGCGGCCCCTGGGCCAACGCCCCGACCGGCAACAATGCGCTCACGTCCTCCGGTGCGGAAGACAGGAGCCATGCAACCTGCCGCCGCTCCTACGCGATGCTCATGACCGACGGCTACTACAACGACACATTCAGCCAGGCGGATACCGACACCACAATCGGGCCCCGCATCAGCGAACCGACCGCTTACCAGTACACACCGGTCGGCCCCTACAGCGACACGGCTTCCGGTTCGGCCTTCCGCGACAGCTTCGCCGATGTCGCGATGAAGTACTGGCTGACCGACCTGCGCCCGAATCTCAACAACGGTGTGCGCTCGCTCGGCAGCGACGAGGCTTACTGGCAACACATGAATTTCTACGCGATCGGACTGGGCCTGACCGGAACGCTGGATGCCACCGATCCGCAGGTGCTGCAGCGGCTCTCCGGTGGGCTGTCCACGACTCCCCCCCGCTCGCTCGACTGGCCGACTCCGGCGCCCAACAGCCCACGGTCCATCGATGACATGTGGCACGCCACGGTGAACGGGCGCGGAAGATTGCTGAACGCCAAGACCACCGACGAACTGAATCGGTCGATCCTGCAGATGATGTCCGACATCGGCGGCAAGGAAGGCACCCAGTCCGGGGTTGCGGTCTCCACCGCCAACCTGACCCGCGACACCAACAAATACACGCCGAGCTATACGCCCATTTCCTGGAACGGCAACGTCACCGCTTATACGCTTGACGCGACCAACGGCAATCAGACCGGTATCGCCTGGCAGGTGGAGACCCTGGTCTCTACCGATCCGCTGACCGGAGCCAGGACCTACGCCTCGCTGATCCCATCAGCGGCCAGCCGTAACATTTACGTGGGCACCGGAGGATCGAGTGGCACCCGGGCCGTTCCATTCAACTACTCGGCGATGAACGCCGCCGGACTGACCAGTTCGATGACCGGAACCGTCAATGCTGCCCTGATCGACTACCTGCGCGGCGATCCGGTCAACGAAGATTCCAGCTCCACTTCCTCGAGCAGCACCGCCATCTACCGCGGCCGCGAAACACGGCTTGCCGACATCGTCAATTCGACCCCGGTGTACGTCAAAGACACGCTGGACCTCGGGTACCAGGAGCTGCCCCTGTCGACGCCGGGCAAACTGACCTACGGCGCTTTCGTCACTGCCAAGAAACAGCGCACTGAAGGCGTGCTTTTCGTTGGCGCGAACGACGGCATGCTGCATGCGTTCCGGGATGGAACGCCGACGGCGCAGGGTGGAGTCGAGACCTTCGCCTATGTCCCGAACGCCCTGCTCCCCACCCTGAACCAGTTGGCCGACAAGGCCTACGTCCACCGCTACTATGTCGATGGACCGAACGTCGAAACCGATGCCTACTTCACGGGGGGCACGCCCCGCTGGGCCAACATCGTGCTCGGCAGCACGGGTGCCGGTGCGGGCGCGCCTGCCAGCGCCGGGGTGAGCCCGAGGACTGCGGTTTATGCGCTGGATGTGACGAGCCTGAACACCAACCCCACGTCGATGAACGCCTCCAGCGTCCTGTGGGAAGTCAGTTCCAGCAACACATCCTTCGCCGAGCTCGGCCACGTCCTGACCGACGTCCAGGCTGGCCCCACAGTCGGCGGCCAGTGGATTGCCATTTTCGGCAACGGCTACGAAAGCCGGTCCTGCCAGGCCCGCCTGTTCGTGGTCAACCTGGAAACCGGCGCCCTGATCAAGGAAATCAACACCTTCGCCGGTAACTGCAGCACCGCGAAGAACGGCTTGGGGGGAGTGCGCCTGGTCCGCAACGGCAACCAGCAGGTCGTGGGCGTCTATGCCGGCGACCTGCTGGGCAACGTGTGGAAGTTCAGCCTGAACGACCTCAGCTCGGCCAACTGGAAAGTGGACCTCGGTGGAATCCCCCTGTTCACCGCGGGACCGACACAACCGATCACCGCTCCTCCTTCGGTGATCAAACTCGACAACACGTCGGTGCCTTCCGTCGGCAACATGGTGATTGTCGGAACCGGCAAGTTCTTCGAGGTGTCCGACATCACGACCACTGCGAGTCAATGCCTGTACGGAATTTGGGACGCAGTGGCTTTCGGTGCCGCCACCATCCCTGCGGGAACGGCGCTGACCAACAAATCGCTGATGGTCGAGCAAACCATCAGCGCGGGCGTGGCCCGCAATGGCAACACCTTCTACACCCTTTCGCAGAACCCGGTCGACTATGTGGGGACAACGACCCCCTCTGTTGTAGCGCCTCGGCGCGGCTGGTGGATCAACCTGCCGATCACCGGACAGCGGATGGTGTACCCGATGGACATCCTGGCTAATCGCTTCACGGTGGCCGACACGATCTCGCCTGCCAACGTTTCACTCGATCCGTGTTCCAACACCAGTGGCGGTACGGGATACCTGTATGTGATCAATGCGTTGACCGGCGCGGGGCCCACCGCGGCGGTGCTGGACACCAATGGGGATGGCAGAGTCAACACCCAGGACCTGATCGACACCAACGGCGACGGCACCATCGATGGTCGGGACGGTGCTCCAAGCGGCATCGAGAGCAAGGCCGACGGCCGCAACGTGACGCTTCTGGTCGACAAGAACGAGGCCCGCGAAACCTACGTCAACTGCAGTGGCGGCTCGCCTGGCTGCGTGCAGATCGAACTGACCTGCGGGGTGTTGGGCAAACCATGTAACGTGGTCACTCCGTCAAGGATCAAGAGCCGCGAATGGCGCCAGCTGTTCCTGCGCTGAACTGAAAAACCAATCAACGAGGATGACCGATGAATGCTCCTGCAACCACTGAAGGCACAGGCTTGCCGCGACAGCGTGGCTTCACCCTGATCGAAGTCATGATCGTCGTGGCAATCGTCGGGTTGCTTGCAGCCGTCGCACTGCCCTCGTACCGGACCTACGTCGATCGCGCCAGGCGAGCCGACGCCCGGGCGCAGTTGTTGCAGGCTTCGCAGTTCATGCAGCGCTTCTACGCTGCCAACGACCAGTTCCTGAACGACCGGGCCGGCGGCGCGATTGCGGACAAGATGCCGGCGAACCTGAACAGGTCGCCGGCGGATGGTCCGCAGATCTACGCCCTGACGATCGCCGCAACCACCAGCGCCTACACCTTGACGATGGCGCCGCTCACGACGTCTGCGCTGGCGAGTGACCCCTGCGGCTCGTTCACTCTGACCTCCACCGGTGCGCGAGGTGTCACGGGAACCATGCCGCGCGACGAGTGCTGGAAGTAGCCGGTTGCAGGCCGGCTCAGGCGCACTGGGTCGCGTTCACCTTCTGAACCCGCAGCCGGCCCGCAGCGTTGAGGATGATCTGGCGGGCCTCGCCGGTTGCGACAGCGGGGTTGCAGATCAGCACCGTCCCCGCCTGGAAACCACCGCCGACCAGCCGGGTCAGCCCGGTGGCCATGAATGAGACATAGCGCTCGACCCGCAAGCTGCCGGTGACGCGCACGCCGCTCGCAATCGGCTCCATGCGTTCGATGATCGTCTCGCCGGCGTCCCGAAAACCGTCCTGGTCGGTATCGTGAAAAACGATCCAGCCCTGTTCCCAGCCCCCTGCGGTGGCGCACGAAGTGCCGGTCGCCGATTTGCACAAGGTCACCCGGCTGTTGCGCTTGATCGCTTCGCTGCGCGCCAGGAACAGGGATGAGAGCAGGGCGTTCGACGCATCCGACACCCGGGTCGAGTGCAACAGCCGGCTGAACGACGGGGCACTCAGGCCCAACAGGACTGCTGCCACCGCAACGACCAGCAATAGCTCGATCAATGAGAAGCCAGCGTCACGGCGCCGCGGAAAGTGCGAACCCCTCAAGTCGTCGGTGGGCTGCGGGATGGGGTTTGTGGCGGCGGTGTTCATGGCTCAAAGATAGCCAGCGAACGCTTGCGCACGTTGGTAGTTTGGTCGGCGTCTTCTGTGAGAAAAACACCTGGAGGGCGGACCTGGGTTGCAGCAGCGGCCTCGGCTGTCGCTGGCGATGTCGCACAATGCCTTCGATGAAAACGGTCTCCCCGCCCATGCTGGAGGCGTTGGCGCTGGCCAGCGGCGCACTCACGCTGTCCAACCCCAATCCCCGCGTGGGCTGCGTCATCACCGACAGTACGGGCCGCGTCCTCGGCCGCGGGCATACGCAGCGTGCTGGAGGGCCCCATGCGGAAGTCGTGGCGCTGCGCAATGCCGCTGCACTGGGCCATCGCGTGACGGGAGCAACCGCGTGGGTCACGCTGGAGCCCTGTTCCCATCACGGCCGCACCGGCCCCTGCTGCGACGCACTGATTTCGGCCGGGGTCGGCAAGGTTGTCGCTTCGCTGGTCGATCCCAATCCGCTGGTGGCCGGCGCGGGCTTCGAGCGTCTGCGCGCTGCAGGAATCGAAGTTGAAGTCGGTTCTGGGGCTTCGCAGTCGCGTGAGTTGAACCTCGGTTTCTTCAGCCGCATGACGCGGAAGACGCCTTGGGTCCGGATGAAGATTGCCGCCTCCCTGGATGGCAAGACGGCGCTGGAGAACGGCGCCAGCCAGTGGATCACCGGTGAAGCCGCGCGAGCGGACGGTCACGCCTGGCGCGCCCGTGCCGATGCAGTGCTCACCGGCATCGGCACCGTGCTCGAAGACGATCCGCGGCTGGACGTGCGGCTGGTCGATGCGGTGCGCCAGCCGGACCTGGTCGTCGTCGACAGCCGGCTGGAGACGCCCCTGGGCGCCAGGCTGTTCGCGCCGGCGCGGCGCCTGTCGATCTACTTCGCGGTGCCGGATGCGCAGCGCCAGTCCGCGCTGGAAGCGGGGGGAGCGACGCTGGTGCACATGCCCGGTCCGGGCGGCAAGGTCGATCTCGCGGCGATGTTGCGCGATCTGGCGCGACGCGAAGTTGGGGAACTGCACCTCGAAGCCGGGACCAAGCTCAATGGTTCGTTCGTGCGAGAGGGCCTGGTCGACGAGTTCCTGCTTTACCTGGCTCCGATGCTGCTCGGCCAGGGCCGGGACATGGCCGCGTTCGGGCCGCTGGCCGATCTGGACCAGGCCCTCGCACTGCAGATCACGGCCGTCGACAGGGTGGGCCCCGACCTCAGGATCCTGGCCCGCGCGCCGGGTCGTGACGAGTTCTAGTCCAGGACTTCACCGGGCCGTTTCGGGCCCGCTTCCAATCCCTGCGAAAATGGCGGCATGTTCACCGGAATCATCACCGGCGTGGGGCGCATCGCCGCCGTCCACGACCTGGGTCGCTCCTCGCAGCACGGCAAGCGCCTGACCATCGAGGCGCCTGCCGGGTACCTCGACGACGTCGGCCTGGGCGACAGCATTGCCTTGAACGGCGCATGCATGACCGTGACCACCGTCGACTCCGGCCAGCGCCAGTTCAGCATCGACATTTCGGCCGAATCGCTGGACAAGACTGCCGGCCTGACCGACTCGGGCCCGGTCAATCTTGAGAAGGCGCTGCGTGCGCACGATCGGCTCGGGGGCCATATCGTCTCCGGCCACGTCGATGGCATCGGAACGGTGACGCACTTCGCCCCTTTGGGCGAGAGCTGGGAGCTGCGCATCCGCGCACCGCGCAGCCTGGGGAAATTCCTTGCCTACAAGGGCTCGATCACGGTGAACGGGGTGAGTCTCACCGTGAATTCGATCGCCGACCAGGCCGATGGATGCGAGACCAGCATCAACCTGATTCCGCACACGATCCGCAGCACGGCGCTGGGAAGCCTGGCGGCCGGCAGCCGCGTGAACCTCGAGATCGACCTGATCGCCCGTTATGTCGAACGCATGCTGACCGCCGATGCGCAGCCGGCCCAGGCCACGACATGAGCCGCCCGGCCGCTCCGAAGACTCATCGCACCGCAGCTCGTAGAGCGGAGGTTACCCAATGAGCCGCCGGGCCGCCCCAAGGCGAATCCCGCAGCGCGGAGCGCGGAAGGTCGTCCAATGAGCGCCGCCACGCACGTCATGATCTCGCCGGTGCAGGAGATCGTCGCCGACATCAAGCTGGGCCGGATGGTCATCCTGGTCGACGAGGAGGACCGCGAGAACGAAGGCGACTTGGTGCTGGCGGCCGACCACGTCACTGCGGAAGCGATCAATTTCATGGCCCGCTTCGGCCGCGGCCTGATCTGCCTGACGCTGACGCGCGAGCGTTGCGAACGCCTGCACCTGCCGCCGATGGTGGCGCGCAACGGTACCAAGATGGGTACCGCCTTCACCGTCTCGATCGAGGCGGCGCAGGGTGTCACCACCGGCATCTCCGCGGCGGATCGGGCGCGGACGGTGCAGGCTGCCGTTGCAAGGACCGCCGGTTCCGCCGACCTGGTGCAGCCCGGCCACATCTTTCCGCTGCAGGCCGTCGACGGTGGCGTGCTGATACGCGCCGGTCACACCGAAGCCGGCTGCGACCTGGCGGGGATGGCGGGGCTGACCGCCGCTTCCGTGATCTGCGAGATCATGAAGGACGACGGCACCATGGCTCGCCTGCCCGACCTGCAGTTGTTCGCCGCCGAGCACGGCCTGAAGATCGGCACGATCGCCGACCTGATCGAATACCGCAGCCGCAACGAATCGCTGATCGAGAAGATCGGCCAGCGCCCCTTGCAGACGGCGTTCGGCGGCTTCACCGCCCACGCTTTCCGCGACAAGCCAAGCCAGCGCCTGCATCTGGCGCTGGTCAAGGGCCGCTGGAGCGCGGATGACATCGTGCCGGTCCGCGTCCATGAACCGCTGTCGGTGCTCGACGCGCTCGAAGTCGGCCGCTCCATGCACTCGTGGAGCCTCGACAGCAGCCTGGAGCACATCCATCGCGTCGGCCAGGGCGTGGCGGTATTGCTCAATTGCGGCGAGAGCGGCGAGCAATTGCTGGCGCAGTTCGAAGGGACGGCCAAGCCTTCGCAGGCCCCGGAACGCGGCCGCATGGACCTGCGCACCTACGGCATCGGCGCGCAGATCCTGCGCGAATGCGGGGTGCAGCGGATGAACCTGATGGGCCCGCCGCGGCGGATGCCCAGCATGGCTGGTTACGGCCTCGAAATCGTCGGGCACCTGAACCCCGAACCCACCCAGGACTAAGACAACACATGTTTGGCGCAGACAAAGGCAGGGCCGCACGGCAAGGCGGCAACGGCCTGGCCATCGGGATCGTCCAGGCCCGCTTCAACGGGGACGTCACCAATGCTCTGGCAGCTGCCTGCAAGGCGCAGCTGCTGGCGCTCGGCGTGGCCGAGAAGGACATCGGCCACGTGCTGGTGCCCGGGGCACTCGAGATTCCAGTGGCATTGCAGGCCCTGGCAGAAAAAGGCCGCTACGACGCTCTGGTCGCTTTGGGCTGCATCATTCGCGGCGAGACCTACCACTTCGAGCTGGTGGCCAATGAATCAGCGGCGGGCGTGAGCCGCGTTTCGCTGGACTACCGGCTGCCCATCGCCAACGTCATCCTGACCACTGAGAACCTGGCTCAGGCCATTGCACGGCAGTCCGTCAAGGGCGCCGATGCCGCGCGCGTCGTGGTCGAGATGGCCAACCTGCTGGACCACCTGTCATGAGCGAAGAGAAAAAACCGGCGCGTTCCCCGACCCCGGGCACCTCGCGCAAGGCCTCGGCCAAGTCCAGCCGTAGCCGGGCCCGGGAGTTTGCCTTGCAGGCGCTGTACCAGCACCTGGTCGGCCGCAACGACGCGGTCGCGATCGACGCCTTCACCCGCGACCTGTCGGGTTTTCACAAGGCCGACTCGGTCCACTACGACGCGCTGCTGCACGGAAGCATCCGCGAAGCTGCCGAACTCGACGCCTTGATCGTGCCGCTGCTGGACCGCAAGCTGGCGGAGATCTCGCCGATCGAGCACGCGGTGATGTGGATCGGCGCCTATGAATTCCTGCATGCGCTGGACGTGCCGTGGCGGGTGGTGCTGAACGAATGCATCGAACTGGCCAAGGATTTCGGCGGCACCGACGGCCACAAATACGTGAACGCGGTCCTCAATGGACTGGCGCCGAAACTGCGCGGCGCCGAGGTCGAAGCCGACCGCGCCCGCCTGAGGAACCCGGTTTGAAGATATCCAGTCGGGCCGGGCGCATCGAGCCGTTCTATGTCATGGAAGTGGCCAAGGCCGCTGCGCAGCAGGCGCGTGAATTTGCGGCCACCGACGGGCCGATGATCTTCCTGAACATCGGCGAGCCGGACTTCACCGCGCCGCCGCTGGTGCAGGAGGCCGCCGTCCGGGCGATCCAGGGCGGTGCGACCCAGTACACCCCCGCCACCGGCCTGGACAGCCTGCGCGAACGCATCAGCGGCTGGTACGCCGACCGGTTCGCTCTGCAGGTCCCGGCGCAGCGGATCGTGGTGACGGCGGGCGCCTCTGCCGCGCTGCAACTGGCGTGCCTGGCCTTGATCGACGCGGGCGACGAGATCCTGATGCCGGATCCCAGCTACCCTTGCAACCGCCACTTCGTCAGCGCCGCCGACGGCCGCGCGGTGCTGGTGCCGACCACCGCGCAGGAGCGCTTCCAGCTCAGCGCCGCGAAGGTCGAACAGGCCTGGGGAGCAAGAACGCGAGGCGTGCTGCTGGCATCCCCATCGAATCCCACCGGCACCTCGATTCACCCGGACGAACTGCGCCGCATCCACGCTTTCGTGCAGGAGCGCGGCGGCATCACGCTGCTGGACGAGATCTACCTGGGCCTGAGCTACGAAGACACCTTCGGCCACACCGGACTGGCCATCGACGACCACGTCATCAGCATCAACAGCTTTTCGAAGTACTTCAACATGACCGGCTGGCGGCTGGGCTGGATGGTGGTGCCGCAGGCGCTGGTGCCGGTGATCGAGCGGCTGGCGCAGAATCTTTTTATCTGTCCGAGCACGATCGCCCAGCACGCGGCTCTGGCCTGTTTCGAGCCCGAAAGCATCGCCGAATACGAACGCCGCCGCGCCGAGTTCAAGGCCCGGCGTGACTGGTTCATTCCGCAACTCGACGCCATCGGCCTCGCGGTGCCGGTGCGGCCTGACGGCGCCTTCTACGCCTGGGCCGATTGCTCGGATATCTGCCGCCGGCTGGGTGTCGACAGCAGCTGGGAGCTGGCCTTCGAGCTGATGAAGCGCGCCCATGTGGCGGTCACGCCGGGCCGTGACTTCGGCACAGCGCAGACCCGCAACTTCATCCGCTTCTCCACCGCCAGCTCGATGGCGCAACTGCACGAAGCGGCGGCGCGACTGCGGGCGCTCGTGGCATGACCGTTGCACTGGTCGAAGACCCACCGGCCCACGGCCAGCGCCGGTTCGAGCACATGATCCGCGTCTATTGGGAAGACACCGACGCCGGCGGCATCGTCTTCTACGCCAACTACCTGAAGTTCTTCGAGCGAGCGCGCACCGAGTGGTTGCGATCGCTCGGCCTGGAACAGAGCCGGCTTCGGGACACCACCGGCGGCATCTTCGTCGTCAGCGAAACTTCGCTGCGTTACCTGCAGCCGGCGCGGCTGGACGATGAACTTCTGGGGACGGCGCGGCTCGAAGAAGGCGGACGCGCTGCCCTCACCATCGCGCAGCAGGCCAGCAAGAAGCACGACGGCGTGCTGCTGAGCGAGGGAACAATCCGCATCGGCTGGGTCGATGCGCAGAGTCTGCGACCCGCCCGAATCC
>JAJAZH010000344.1 GCA_026785815.1 Ramlibacter sp.
CAGTTCGCCGGGCGCCCGCTTGTAGCGGCGCGACAGTGAGATCCACAAACCCATCCGCTGGTCCAGGTCGGCCAGACGGCCCGGATCAAGTTCGGTCTGGCGCAGATAACCGCCGAGCGACCGCGCCGCGTCTTCGGACTGGGCCAGGCTGGAGGCAAGAACTGCGGCGAGGGTGACAAACTCGGGCTCGACATGCTCCTGCTCCTGCAGCGCCGAAAGCGCTTGCGAAAGCCGGGACGACGCCCCGTCTTCCTCGCCTTCGAGCGCTGACAGGGCTTGCTGCGCCGCTTCCAGCAGGCTTTGGGCGTTGGACAGGCGAGTGTGATCGGTATTGAGTTCGTCCCACTCGCCCGCGCCCGGGGCCAGTTTCCCGACTTCGCCGATCTGCCAGGCCAGCCGTTCCCGCTCGCGCTGCAACGAGTCCTGCGCCGAGCGAGCGGCAGCCAGCGTTTGCTGCGCCGTGCGCCACGCGCTCCAGAGCTGCTGCAGCCGTTGCGTGCCGACCCCGGCATAGGCGTCCAGCAGGGTGCGCACGGCGTCCGGCCGGGTGAGGCTCTGCCACGCATGCTGCCCATGGATGTCGACCAGCTGGTCGCCGACCTCTCGCAGCTGGGTCGCCGTCGCGGGACCGCCGTTGATCCAGGCCCGGCTCTTGCCCTGGCTGTCCACACTGCGGCGCAACAACAGCGAATCCTGGGATTCGAAACCCGCCTCGTTCAGCCACGCCGACAGCGATGCAGGCAGGTCGAACTCGGCACTGATGTCCGCTTTCGCCGCGCCTTCGCGCACGACGCCTGCATCGGCGCGCGCGCCCAAGACCAGCTGCAGTGCATCGATCAGGATCGACTTGCCGGCGCCGGTTTCTCCGGTGAGCACGCTGAAACCCGATCCGAGATCAAGTTCCAGTTCGCGGACGATGACGAAGTCGCGCAGCGCGATGCGTCTGAGGCTCATGGGTCAGCCGCCCTCGTTCCAGTGAAGCTTGCCGCGCAGGGTGTCGAAATAGCTCCAGCCCTTGGGATGCAGGAAGCGCACGCTGAGCTGCGAGCGCCGCACCACGATCCGGTCGCCATGCAGCAGCGAGGCCAGCGACTGCATGTCGAAATTGGCGCTGGCGTCTCGGCCGGAAACCACCTCGATCGCAATCTCCATCGCGTCGGACAGCACAATCGGCCGGTTGGACAGCGTGTGCGGTGCGATCGGCACCAGCACGAAGCCCTGCATCGACGGGTGCAGCAGCGGGCCGCCGGCGGAGAGCGCATAGGCAGTCGAGCCCGTCGGCGACGCGACGATCAGGCCATCGGCGCGCTGTTTGGACACGAAATGCCCGTCGACCTCGACCCGAAGTTCGACCATGCCGGACGTGGCGCCCCGGTTCACGACCACATCGTTCATTGCAACCGCGTCGAAAACACACTCGCCGTTGCGCATCACCTGCGCCTGGATCAGGCTGCGCTGGTCTTGCGCGTATTCTCCGCGTAGCATCGGCGTCAGGATGGCGCGGTAATTGTCCAGGGGGATGTCGGTGACGAAGCCGAGGCGCCCCTGGTTGATGCCGATAAGGGGAACACCATATTTCGCCAGCTGCCGGCCGATTCCGAGCATGGTGCCGTCACCGCCCACGACGAGCCCGAGATCGCACTGCTCTCCGATACCAATGACGTCGAGCGTTGGAAAGCCGGTGAGGCCCGCGCTGGCAGCCGTCGCCTGCTCGACGACGACGGCGCAGCCTTCGGCAACCAGAAATTGCGCAATGTCGTCCAGCGCCGCGCGCGCCGATCCCGCTACCGTTCCCGAAACCGCACTGTGGTACTTGCCGATCAGCGCGACCTGCTGGAATTGGGATTTCATTGGCAAATTACATCATTAAAATCCCGGGAAGCCCTCAAATCATGCTCGATGACCGTGCCAAGCTGTTGTTGAAAGCGCTGGTCGAGCGATACATCGCCGACGGCCAGCCGGTGGGCTCGCGCACCCTCTCGCGCGCCTCGGGGCTGGACTTGTCGCCAGCCACGATCCGCAACGTCATGTCGGACCTGGAAGAGATGGGCCTGATCGCCAGCCCGCACACGTCGGCCGGCCGGATTCCGACCGCGCGGGGCTACCGGCTGTTTGTCGACACGATGCTGACCGCCCAGCGCGAGGAGATGGCGACCCCCAGCCTGCCGGCCGACCAGCCGCAGCGGGTCATCACCAATGCCGCGCAACTGCTGTCGAACCTGTCGCAGTTTGTCGGCGTCGTCATGGCGCCGCGCCGCACATCGGTCTTTCGCCACATCGAATTCCTGCGACTTTCCGAAAAGCGCTTCCTGGTCATCATCGTTTCGCCCGATGGCGACGTGCAGAACCGGGTGGTTTTCACCCAGGCCGATTACACCCAGAGCCAGCTGATCGAGGCATCCAACTTCCTGAACGCCAACTACGCAGGCATGGAGATCGACCAGGTCCGCGAGCGCCTGAAGACCGAGGTGGAGAGCCTGCGCAGCGAGATCGGCCTGTTGATGCAGGCTGCGGTGCAGGTCGGTTCCGAAGCGTTGAACCAGGCGCAGGGCGAAGTGGTGATCTCGGGCGAGCGCAACCTGCTGGCGGTCAGCGATTTCTCCAGCGACATGAGCCAGCTGCGGCGCGCCTTCGAGCTGTTCGAGCAGAAGACGCAGCTGATGCGCCTGCTCGAGGTTTCGAGCCAGGCCGCCGGCGTGCGGATCTACATCGGCGGCGAGAGCCAGGTGGTTCCGTTCGAGGAGCTGTCGATCGTCAGTTCGCCCTACGAGGTCGACGGGCAGATCGTCGGCACGCTCGGCGTGATCGGCCCCACCCGCATGCCGTACGACCGCATGATCCAGATCGTCGACATCACCGCCCGTCTGGTGAGCAACGCGCTGAGCCACCAGAAGTAGCGCTCATACAATCCGCACTGGGGGGACGTTAGCTCAGTTGGTTAGAGCAGAGGACTCATAATCCTTTGGTCGTTGGTTCAAGTCCAACACGTCCCACCAGACTCGAAGAGCGGGCCGCGACTGCTATAATCGGCGGCTCATGCGGCTGTAGCTCAGTTGGATAGAGTACTTGGCTACGAACCAAGGGGTCGTGGGTTCAATTCCTGCCAGCCGCACCATCACCGAAAGGCCAGCGCGTTCCGCGCTGGCCTTTTTCTTTTTCAGCTCGCGCACGGCGTGGCGGCTGACGCAAACCGTTGATTTCTCTGAATGAAGCGGTAGGCATGTTCCTACCGCTGAATGCGGGCACGGCTGTCGAATCACCGAAGTAACGAAAACTAAAGTGGCGACCAGTTTGATACACACACCCTGAAACAAGCCATGGTCAACGCCGTCCCCTTCAACGTCATCCCAGAGCGCGATTGCGAAGGCGGCCGTGGCCGGGGGGAGAAGTGGGTGCGTTGTGTCGAAAGGTCAGCAGATGCCGGTGCATCTGCTTACGGCGAGTTTCCAGGCCATCAGTTGCCTGCGCCCTGAATTCCGGAGGAAATGTGCAAAAACCGCAGATCGCCATCGTGAGTGGTACCCGGCCCGAAATCATCAAGCTCGCGCCCGTCTACCACCAGCTGCAGTCGCAGGGCTGGGCCGATGTGAAGTGGATCCACACCGGCCAGCATGCCGACATGGCGGACCAGATCCTGCGCTGTTTCGAGATCGAACCGGACATCCGGCTCAAGCGCGAAGGTTCTTCGCTGCAGCAATTCAGCGCCAACTGCCGCTCCCAGCTCGACGCCACCATGACCGCGCAGCGCTTCGACATGTGCGTGGTGCAGGGCGACACCGAAAGCGCGTTCCTGGGTGCGCTTTCAGCTTTCTACCAGCAGCTCCCGATCGCCCATGTCGAAGCCGGACTGCGGACCCACAACCTGTCTCGTCCATTCCCCGAAGAGGGCCTGCGCCAGATGATCAGCCGCCTGGCCCGGTACCACTTCGCGCCGACCGAGCGCGCCTGTGTCGCTTTGCGCAGCGAGGGGATTCCAGAGGAAAAAATCCAGCTCACCGGCAACACAGTGGTCGATGCCCAGCACTGGGCGGTGTCGCACCGCGCGATCAAGCGCAATGTGCAGGGCCGGGGCCACATCCTGGTCACCGTGCACCGGCGCGAGCACTGGGGTTTCGAGATGGAAGAAATCTTTCGCGCCGTCGCCGAGATCGCGCGTGAACACCAGAGCGCCCAGATCGTTTTCCCGGTTCACCTCAATCCGGTGGTCCAGTCTGCCGCGCAGTCGATTCTTTCGGGCATCGGCAACGTCGAGCTGGTGGCGCCGATGAATTACCTGGAGATGCAGCAGGCGCTGGTCAACGCGTCGCTGGTACTCACCGACTCCGGCGGACTGCAGGAGGAAGCGCCGACCTTCGGCGTTCCGGTGCTGGTCCTGCGTGAGGAAACCGAGCGTCCGGAGGCTGTCGAAGCCGGATGCGCCGCGATCGTCGGCCCCGGCCGCGCGGCAATTGTTCGCGAGGTTCGCAGGTTGATGCATGACGATCTGGCTTACCGGCGCATGCAGCAACCCGCGAATCCGTACGGCGACGGTCAGGCCTCGCGCCGGATCGTCGAAACCTTGGCGGCCCATTTGCTGGGGACGGTGCCGCAGGCTGCCGTGGCCTGACTTGTCTGTCAATACGTCTTAGGGAGTTATCAACATGATTGGAAAAATCGACAGCAAGCACAGCCGCAAGGTTCCGGTGCTTGCCATCTCGGTCGCGTGCTTGTTTGCCAGCCTGGGTATCCAGGCCAGCGCGCAAGTCAAGGCGCCGCCATTGCCGCCGGGCTCCTCCATGGTGCGAATCCAGGTGGGCATGAACGACGATGAAATCAAGCGCGAAAAGCGGGCGC
>JAJAZH010000345.1 GCA_026785815.1 Ramlibacter sp.
AAATGCCGAGGAGGTGAAGCTGGCGGAAACTCTGCGTGCGATCTACGAGGGTGACGCCCCCGCGGCGGCGACGCCGGCGATGACCGCGCTTGGCGCCTCGGCCGCGCTCGGCGCCAGCCAGACCCTGGCCGCTACGACCCCGGCAAGTGCGCCCCCCCCGGGCATCATCCAGGCCGATGCTGCGACCAATTCGATCATCATCACCGCGCCCGACGCGATCTATAACAACCTGCGCGCGGCGCTGGACAAGCTCGACGTGCGTCGGGCCCAGGTCTATGTCGAGGCGTTGATCGTCGAGATCACCGCCGACAAGGCCGCCGAGTTCGGCGTGCAATGGCAAAGCCTCAGCGGGCTGGGCCGGGATGGCACCCAGGGTTTTGGCGGGACCAATTTCGGCGGCCCCGGCCAGAACATCATCGGCCTTTCGCAGAACCCGACCGCGGCCGCGGGCGGCCTCAACATCGGAGTGGTCAATGGCCGCATCAACATTCCAGGCGTGGGCCAGATCCTGAATCTGGGCCTGCTGGTGCGGGCGCTGGAGACCAGCGGCAACGCCAACATCCTGTCCACGCCGACGCTGCTGACGCTGGACAACGAGGAAGCCGAGATCGTCATCGGCCAGAACGTCCCATTCCTCACCGGCCAGTACGCGCTGTCGGGCGGGGCCACCACGCCCACGCCGTTCCAGACGATCGAGCGGCAGGACGTCGGCCTGAAGTTGCGGATCAAGCCGCAGATCTCCGAGGGCGGCACCGTGCGCCTGCAGATCTACCAGGAGGTCTCAAGCATCAATGACAAGAGCAACCCTGCGGGCGTGATCACCAACAAGCGCGCGGTGGCCTCGACGGTGCTGGTCGACGATGGACAGATCGTGGTCATCGGCGGCCTGATCCAGGACACGGTGAACGACGGGGTGCAGCAGGTGCCCGTGCTCGGCTCCATTCCCGTACTCGGCGGCCTGTTCCGTTACCGGACGCGCTCGCACAACAAGACCAACCTGATGATCTTCCTGCGACCGACGCTGGTCCGCGACAGCCATCGCGCCGATGCATTTACCGGCGAGCGCTACGATTACATCCTGCGCGAACAGGCCCGGGCCAGGCCCGCGCGCAGCCCGATCATGCCGGACATGGAAGCGCCGGCGCTGCCGCCGAGACCAGTTCGGCCGACGCCGCCGGCGCCAGCATCGCCGCCCGTGAAACCTGCACCGCAACCCGAGGCAGGTCCATCGCCGGAGCAAGGGCGCAACTGATGAGCTGGCGCGCAAACACGATTCCCTACGCGTTTGCCAAGACCAACGGCGTGGTCCTGACGTCGCTGCGGGCCGATCTGGCGGAAGTGGCGGTGCGCAGCGACGCACCCGCGAGTGCGCTGGCCGAATTGCGGCGCGCGCTGGGCGTGCCCGTGCGTGCGCGCCGCATCGGCACCGAGCAGTTCGACGAGTTGGTCGCTGCCGCGTACAACGGCGCCGAAGCCGGCGCAGCCGCACTGGCCGTCGACCTTGCCCAGGACCTGGACCTCTCCAGGTTGCTGCAGGAAATTCCGCGGGTCGAGGACCTGCTCGAAAGCCAGGACAATGCGCCCGTCATCCGGCTGATCAATGCGCTGTTCACGCAGGCATTGCGCGACGGCGCTTCGGATATCCATATCGAGCGCTTCGAAACGCGCTCGGTGGTGCGGCTGCGGGTGGACGGCACGTTGCGTGACCTGATCGAACCGGCGCGCGCCTTGCACAACGCGATCGTCTCGCGGGTCAAGATCATGGCGCAGCTCGACATCGCCGAAAAGCGCCTGCCGCAGGATGGCCGCATCACGCTGCGCGTGGCGGGCAAGCCGGTCGACGTGCGCGTATCGACGATCCCCACCGGCCACGGCGAACGGGTGGTGCTGCGTCTGCTGGACAAGCAGGCGGGGCGTCTCGACCTCACGCGGCTGGGCATGGACCAGCCCACGCTGGAGCACATGGACCAGCTCATCCGCAAACCGCACGGGATCGTGCTGGTCACCGGCCCTACCGGATCGGGAAAGACCACGACCCTCTACGCCGCGCTATCGCGGCTCGACGCCACCGCGCTCAACATCATGACCGTGGAAGACCCGATCGAGTACGACCTCGACGGCATCAGCCAGACCCAGGTCAACGCCCGCATCCAGATGAGTTTCGCGCGTGCGCTGCGCACCATCCTGCGGCAGGATCCGGACGTGGTCATGATTGGCGAGATCCGCGATCTCGAGACCGCGCAGATCGCGGTCCAGGCGAGTCTCACCGGTCATCTTGTCTTCGCCACGCTGCACACCAACGATGCCGTCAGCGCGATCACGCGGCTGGTCGACATGGGCGTCGAACCATTTTTACTGGCGTCCAGCCTGATCGGCGTGGGCGCACAGCGGCTAGTGCGCAGGTTGTGCCTGGAGTGCCGCAAGCCCTTTGCCGCCGACGCGTCGCAGCTGCGCGCGCTCGGCCTGGCACCGACCGATGGCACCCTGTATTCGGCCCAGGGCTGCGCCGCCTGCAGCGGTTCGGGTTACCGCGGCCGCACCGGCATCTACGAGCTGCTGACCGTCGACGACGACCTTCGCCGGTTGATCCACGACCGCGCCTCCGAGCAGACGTTGCGCGAGCATGCCCTGTCGCGCGGCATGCGCTCGCTGCGCGACGACGGCATGCGCTGGGCGGGCCAGGGCCTGATCAGCCTGGAGGAAGTCGTGCGCGTGACGCGCGAATAGCTTCGCCATGGAAGCCTTCGAATACCAGGCGCTGGACGCCGCCGGCCGCACGGTTTCGGGCGTGGTCCAGGCCGACACCGCACGCCAGGCCCGCAGCCAGTTGCGTGCGCAGGGTCTGCTGCCGTCGACCATCGGCCCCGTGCATGCGCGCGAGCGCGCTGGCCAGCTCTGGGCGCGGGGGTTGTCGGCTACCGAGCTGAGCCTGGTGACCCGGCAGATGGCGACCCTGCTCGACTCCGGCCTGACGATGGAGCAGGCGCTCAATGCCCTGATCGAAGAGGCCGCCGAGCCGATGACGCGGGAAGTGCTGACCGGGGTCAAGACCGAAGTGACCGCCGGACTGTCATTGGCCGGCGCGCTGGGCGCGTACGAAAAGAGTTTTCCGGATTTTTACCGGGCGCTGGTGCACGGCGGTGAAGAGTCGGGCGCGCTGCCCACCGTGCTGCAGCACCTGGCCGATTATCTCGACGCACGCCAGGCGTTGCGGCAAAAGACCAGCCTCGCGCTGCTGTATCCGGTCCTGGTCACGATCGTCGCGATCATGATTGTCACCGGCCTGCTGGTCTACGTGGTGCCGCAGGTGGTGCAGGTGTTTCAGCAGTCGCGGCAGAGCCTGCCGTTGCTGACGCGCGGGCTGATCGCATTGAGCGATTTCCTGCGTGGAGCGTGGCCGTATCTGCTGGTCATCATCGGTGGCGGGGTTGCGGCCGCGCGGGCCGCGCTGCGCCGCCCCGCTGCCCGGCGTCGCTGGCACGCCTTCCTGCTGCGCATGCCATGGCTGGGTTCACTGGTGCGCGGCGTCAACACTTCACGCTTCGCCAGCACGCTCGCGATTCTGGTCGGGGGCGGCGTACCGCTGCTGGTCGCACTCCAGTCCGGCGCGCGGGTGATGACCAACGTGGTGATGTGGGAGGCGGTGGAACGTGCGATCGAACGCGTGAGCGAGGGCGCGAGCCTGGCGAGGGCGCTGGGCGAAACGCGGGCGTTTCCACCGCTGCTGGTGCACATGGTGGCCAGCGGTGAGGCGAGCGGCAAGCTCGAACAGATGCTCGAACGTGCCGCGCGCCTGGAGACCCAGGCGCTGGAACGGCGCCTGGCGGTGTTCCTGGCGTTGCTTGAGCCAGTGATGATCCTGCTGATGGGCGGCGTGGTGCTGATGATCGTGCTGGCGATATTGCTGCCGATCATCCAGATCAACCAGCTGGTGCACTGAGCGAGCGCAGCCATCCTGTTTGGGAGCAAGCGCTCGCTCCAGAAAAACAAAGCCCGGCGCAAGGCCGGGCTTCGCTGAAACTTGCCGGGTGTCGCTCAGTTCTGCACGTTGACCTCGGTACGGCGATTGCGTGCACGGCCTTCCGGATTGTCGGAACCATCCGGGTTGGTGTTCGGCGCAATCGGCCGGCTCTCGCCGTAGCCAGTGGGACCGACCAGGCGACCGGCATCGATGCCGCGGCCGGTCAAATAGTCGTACACCGTCCGGGCTCGGCGCTCGGACAGGCCCTGGTTGTACTGCTCGGACCCGATCGCATCGGTGTGGCCGGCGATCTCGACGCGCATCTGCGGGTACCGGCCGAGGATGGATATCGCCTCGTCGAGGATCGCGACGGCGTCCGGCCGCAGGGTGGACTCGTTGAAATCGAAGTTCACGCCCTTGAGATCGATGGTGAGCGGCACCGGGCAACCGTCGGGACCGATCGCCTGGCCCGCCTGGGAACCCGCACACTTGTCGTTGCAGTTGTTGACGCCATCGCCGTCGTCATCCATGGCCGAGCAATCGGCCACCGGCGGTATCGCGGCAACCGGTTCTGCCGCCGCCATCTGGCCGAACCGGTAAACCAGGCCGACCGAATAGAGATCGATGTCGCCGACGTTGCCGATGGCATCGTCGACCCGGTAGCGCTCCGCCTCGACGCGCATGCCGAGTGATTCAGTGAAATCGTACTCGAGCCCGACGCCGAACTTGTAGTTGGTGTCGCGCTTGCTGGGGTTGCGGTTGCCCACGGTGACCGCGCCGGTTCCGGTGAATGTATCCTTGGCTTCGGCGTGGTTGGCGCCGACGCGGGCGAACGCCGAGAACTTTTCAGTGATCGGCAGCATGCCGACCAGATCCAGATTTACCCCGCGGAGCTCGATCGCGCCGGTCAGCGTTCCCGCCGGAACCGTGGTCGCGGTGTAGCCGAACTCGCCCAGGTCGAAATAGCCCCCTTCGAGGGCAAAGTACCTGCTGAACTGGTAGCCCGCAAAAATCTTGTAGCCGTTGTCGCTGTCGTCATCGGCGATCGAGACCGAGGTGAACCCTTGGCTCCGCAGGCTGTTGCCGATCCTCACGTCGTCGATGGTCGCCTGCGATTGGCCTACGTTGAACCCGACATACCCGCCTGAATCCTGTGCCATCGCCAATGGGCTGGCGAGCACCGCAGTGATCGCCAGGCCCAACGTTCCTGACGTTCTTGCTGATTTGGTCTTTGCTGATTTCATGTTTTTCTCCAGTGAGCAATATCCATCATTCGCTGCTGTCTCTCACTATCACAGTCCCAATTGGCAAATAAGCGCCGGCAGATCAATGACTCTGCCGGCGTTTATTGGATGGCTCATGCCTTATGGGGCCGGCACATTGATGACGGTGTTTACCAGGGTCGTCGAAGCATTCAGCGACAACGCGCGGCCATTCAACGTCACCAGCGCCACATTGCCGGCAGTGGAGAACGAGATGCCGGCGGAGGCGATGATGGTTCCCACCATGGTGCCGCCGCCCGCTGCGTTGATCGTCGCGGCACTGCCGACCCGCCAAAAGACGTTCTTGGCTTGGGCACCGTTGATCAGGAGCACGCTGCGAGGCGCACCGGGACCACCGACCGTGAGCGAACTGGCCGTCTGGAACACCCAGAGCGCATTGGCATTGCCTTGACCGTCCAGCACGAGATCCGATCCGGTGATCTGGAACGAGCCGCCTGCAGCCTGGTAGATCCCGGGCGGGAGGGTGAGCCCGCCGAGCTGGCCGGCGCCCGGGTCCGTGCCGCCGGGACGCGATGCCGGAGACAGGTCGTTGAACGCATTTTGTGCGGCGAGTGCGGCCGCATCGGCGATCGCCTTGGTGGCGGCCGTGCCTTCCTGCGGACAGGCAGGCGTGGGCGGCGGCGGCGCGGTGAAGATGCCGCCGTTGACGGTGCCGATGTTCAGCGGCGTTTCGGTGTAAGTGCAGCCGGGGGCCGGACTATGGAATCCGGTAATCAAGGTCGACGCTCCCGTGGTGCCGATATCGCCATTGATCACCGTCAGGATGCCCTGGTTGGTCATCCCCGCGTTACCGCCAAAGCTGCCGAAAGGCGCGGCCGGTCCAAGCGGTGGTGGAACCGTAGCCCCCGCACAGGCCACGGTGGTGCCGGTGGTGAAGGTCCATACCCGG
>JAJAZH010000346.1 GCA_026785815.1 Ramlibacter sp.
GAAGCCAGCAGCGCGCGATCGAGTCCCAGCTGGTCCACCAACTTGGTGTTCAGGCCAACCAGAGCCGGCGCGGGCAGGGGCGTCGGGAGCAGGTCGGTGTGGAAAGCGGATCCCAGCGCGGCGAAGCCGTTGCGCCAGGCCAGGCCAGTGTCCAGGGCCGATGCCTGCGGCTCGAGGAGTTCGTTCATATCCCCATTCTCCCGCGCCGCGGACTGGCGCGCGGGGACAAGGTCATGGGCGGCGCCTTGAGAAGGTGCTTGAGAAAATCACCTAAGCCAAAAACGCCATTACAGCCGTGAAATCAAGTTTCAGGGGTTAACAAAAACTCACTTCCGGCCTAATAATTGTTTAAACAGCGTAACGGCCGATGGAGCCGAAAGCTTTCACCGACTGCTGTCAGGGGGACCAATCCATGAGCATCTCAGCCAGTGCCAGTGCCAATTTCCAGGCTGCCAGCGCAGCTGCATTTTCGCCGATGCTGTTGACGGGCATTGCAGCACCTCTGCTCCCGCTGGAGGATCCGGTTGCACCGTCCCGGGCCGATGCCCGCATCGACCTGCCGCTGGACGAACTGAGCTTTCGCCACCTGCAGGGCGCTGACCAGATCGGCAGCATCGTTCACCTGCGCAAGGAAATCCAGTTGCCAGCAGCCGCCGTGGCCGACCCGGTGTCTTTTGCCGCCCGCGAAAAAAAAGAGACGAGGCGAGTTTCGTAGCTGCTTTTGAGTGGTGCGGCGCCGCGATAGGCACAATCCGGTTGATTCCGATGGACCAGGGCCTGGCGCCCTGCGAAGCCTTGCTCGATGGCCAGTCAGTTCTCCCTGCGCACTGCTACAACGCGAGCTGGGAGGTGGGGCGCCTGGTCCTTGCGCCCGAGTACCGGGCCGGCCCGGAAGTCCTCAAACGCTGCCTGTTCGTGACCTTGCTGCATCTGCTGCGTACCACGGAGATCGAGAACGTGTTCGCCGTCTGCACGCCGGTGCTGGCCCGCCTCTACCGCCGGCTGGGGTGCTCCGTGATCATCAAGGAGGCCTGCGCTGGCGCCGACCAGTCGCTGTCTCTGATCCACGGCAAGGCGTCCACGGTGTTGCTGGCCCTGGCCAGCAACGAGGAAGAAAAACTGCTCGCCGAATGTGAACTGGCCGGGCTGCGCCAGCGGGAGCCGGCGCTGGAGCTGGAGGCGAGCTGATGGATCTCTGGCGGGGACTGTTCGAGCACTACCGGAACTATCACGCCTATGGCCCGTCGCGCCTGAAATACGTCGGCTACGTCGGTGCGGTGTCCACCGCGCTGTTCTATTTCGTGCGCTTCACCCGGCCGGGCGCCCACATCACCGACGACCTGCTGCTGCGGTCGGTCGCCCTGGTCCTGTACCTCGGGCTCGCATTCAAGGAGCAGTGGCCGGAACACCTCAAGCGCCATTACATCGGCTACTCGTACTTCGTGATCCTTACCTGCCTGCCGTGCTTCACGGTCTACACCGCACTGCAGCGCGGTGGCGGGATGCCGGCGATCTCCAACTCCTTCATCATCCTGTCGTTCCTGGTGCTGGTGACGGACTGGCGCAATACGCTGGCGATGCTGGCCGTCGGGACCGCCGTGGCCGCGTCCTTCTACTACGTCACCAGTCCGGCGCCACGGATCCCGCTGGACCTGATCGCCCAGTTGCCGGCCTATGCCCTGATCGTGATCGGCGGCAACCTGTTCAAGTTCTCCACCGAACAGATCGACGCCGAACGCAAGCTGCGCGCGACCCAGGCGCTGGCCGGATCGATCGCCCACGAGATGCGCAACCCGCTCAGCCAGATCCGTTACAACCTGGACCGGATGCAGCAGGCGTTGCCGCAACCAAGCACCAAGCCCGAGCCGCAGACCCTGAGCGTTAACCAGGTGGACGCGCTGTACCGGCACCTGGCGGAAAGCGAGATCGCTGTCACTCGTGGCCTGCAGGTGATCGCGATGACGCTGGACGAGGTCAGCGCCAAGCCGCTCGACAGCGCGTCGTTCTCCTTCCTGTCGGCGGCCGACGCCAGTCGCAAGGCGGTCCGGGAATACGGCTACGAGAACGAGCTGGACCGGGATCGGATCCGGGTCGAGGTGGTCGAGGATTTCAGCTTCCGGGGCGACGAAACGGCGTATTTGTTCGTGCTGTTCAACCTGATCAAGAACGCCTTGTACTACCTGCCCCTGCGCGAGGATGGCCGGGTCACGATCACCATCGAGCGGCAAGAGGTGCGGGTCCATGACAACGGCCCGGGTGTGCCGCCGGACGTCCTGGCGCGGATGTTCGAACCCTTCCGCTCGGCCGGAAAGTCAGGGGGCACCGGCCTGGGCCTGGCTTATTGCCAGCGCGTGATGCGGGCATTCGGTGGGCAGATCAGCTGCCAGTCGGTGCCGGGCGAATTCACCCAGTTCACGATGCGGTTGCCGCCGGTCAGCGCACTGGAAGCCCAGCAACACGGCGCCGCTGCCCTGAACCAGGCCCGGGACACCTTCCGCGGCAAACGCCTTTTGCTGGTGGACGACGACGAGGCGCTGCGGGCGACGACCCGTCACAAGCTGCGGGTGCTGGAAGCGCAGGTCGACGAAGCTGGCGACGGTGGCCAGGCGCTGGCCCTGCTGCGGCGGCAGCGCTACGACCTGCTGGTGCTGGACCTGAACATGCCGGTGCTGGATGGCTACGCGGTCGCCGAACGGATCCGGCAGGGCGAAGTGCCAGCCAACCGGGACGTCTGCATCGTTGCCTACACCAGCGAGCCGGCCCACCTGGCCAGCGTCAAGACCCACAAGGCTGGCATGGACGGCTTCGTTTCCAAGCCGTGCGACCAGTTGCCGCTGGTGCAGGCGCTGGTCCATGCGAACAGTCACCGGGCGATCCGGGGCCGCCCCGAAGAAGCCTTGCTGGCGGGGCGCCAGGTGCTGCTGGCGGACGACAATCCCTACAACCGCAAGGCCATGGCGGCCTACCTGAATCAGGTCGGCGCCAAGGTCACCGAAGCCGCCCATGGCGCGGCGGTGCTGGAACTGCTGGGCCGGCGCAGCGACTGGGACGCCGTCCTGATGGACATCAACATGCCGGGCATGAGCGGCCTGGAAGCGGCGCGGGCGATCCGCCAGAGCACCCTGGCCGGCCGCAACGTGCCGATCATCGCCCTGACGGCGCACTCCGATGAAGCCACGGTTGCGGCCGCCCAGGCCGCCGGGATGAATGCCTTTCTGACCAAGCCGGTCGACGCGTTCGTGCTCTACGACAAGCTGCGCCAGCTGGTCGCGCCCGGCCCGGCAGCGTCGGCCCCGGCGCCGCTGGCTGCGACGCCCGGTGCGGCGGGTCCGGCCGGCACGGCGGACCTGCTCGACCTGAAGCGGCTGGAAAGCTATCGGCGCATCGGGATGCTCGAAGAACTGCTGAACGACTACTTTCCGGAGGCGGCGCGCCTGATCGACAAGCTGGAGGCAGCGGCCGGACGCCGTGACCTCGCCGAAGGGCTCGAGGCGCTGCATTCGCTGCTCGGCATGAGTGGCGAAGCCGGCGCGGCGGCCCTGCATCAGCTGGTGCGCCGCATCTACGTGCCGATGGTGGAGGAGCACCGATGGCCGGCCGCCGACGGCTGGCTGGAGCAGATCCGGGCGCTGGCGCTGAAAACCGACGCGGCTCTGGTCGCGTACGGTCGCGAGCAGGCCAGGGCGCAAGTCATCTAGGGAAGTCCGGACATGCTGCCACCCGACGCGCCGAGCGAAGCGCGCTCCATCCTGTTCGTCGACGACGAGGCGACTTCGCGCAAATGGTTTGCGCTGACGTTCGGCGACGAATTCACGGTCGTGACGGCCTCTGGCGTCGGCGAAGCGCTGGCCCTGCTCAGCCGGCGCGGCCAGGAGTTCGCAGTGCTGGTGACCGACTACCGGATGCCAGAGCAGGATGGCATGAACCTGCTGCGCGCCGTCCAGCGCGATTTCCGCCACCTGGTGCGCTTGCTGGCAACGGCCTACGCCGAAAAGGATGTCGCCATCGCCGCCGTCAACCAGGGCAAGGTGCTGCGGATCCTGGAAAAGCCGCTGGACGAAGCGCCAACCCGCGAAGCCCTGCGCGAAGCGCTGGCTTTGCATCGCTCGCAGGCGCTGGAGCGCGCTCTGAACGAGGGCCGGGTGGCCGCGATGCGCGAGACCCTCGGCTTCCTGGCCCACGAGCTGAACACGCCGCTGGCGACGGTGCGCGGATTCGTCAACGCGGTGGCCGTCCGGCACCAACCGCCGGCGCCGGGCAGCCCGCCCGGAATAGTGCAGTTCGCCGAGGACCATCCCGGCCAGTTGCTGGCGGCACTGGAAAGCGCCGAGCGGCGCGCCCTCTACTGCCAGTCGCTGGTTTCCACCTTCGTCCAGTCGGCGCGCGATGCCTATCCCGGCGCGCCGACCCAGACAGTCAGCGCCGCCGCCCTGGTGCGCAGCCTGCTCGATGAATTCCCGTTCGAACACGACGAGCGGTCCTGGGTCGACAGCGAGCTGGCCGATGACTTTTCGCTGCCTGGCCGGCGCGACCTGCTGTATCTCGTGCTGTGCACCCTGACCAAGAACGCTCTGCAGGTGCTGCGCGGGCGCAGCCATCCGAAATTGCGGATCGAACTGGGCGTGGACGCGGCGACCCGCGGACCGGCACGGCCCTGGATCCGCTTTGTCGACAACGGCCCTGGCATCGCGCCGGACGTGCTGGCGCGGCTGACCAAGGAACCGGTGACGACCCGGGCCCATGTCGGCGGCAACGGGATGGGCCTGATGTTCTGCGTTCGGGTCATGCAGTCGATCGGCGGGTCGATCGAGATCGAGTCGCAGCCGGGCGCCGGCGCTGCGGTCTGGCTCTACTTCACGCCCTACCGGCCGGCGCGCTGATCCGTGCGCCTGGGCGCGGCCCCCTGCGGATGCAGGTCGGGGCCGTGGTGCAGGCGGTAGTCCGCCGCAATCGCGCCGAACCAGCGCTTGCAGGCGGCGTCGAGCTCAGCCTCGTCCGGCAAGCCGACCCGTTGCGGAATCTGGGCCAGCGGACAGTCCGATCCGGCGAGGTAGGCATGCGCGAGTTCGCGCTGCACCCGGTCCTGCAGGGCCTGGAGGGTGGTCCGCTCGCCTCGAAGCTGACGCACCAGCATCGCCTCGCTCAGTCCGATCCCGGCGGCGATCGACGCCGCTTGTGGCTCCGGATTCAGCAGTCGGCGGACCATCGCCTGGCTGACCCGGAAGCTGGTGCGACCGCTGCCCGATGCGGCCAGCAGCGCTTCCAGCACCCTTTCCTCCAGCGCCTGCAGCGACGGGTTGCTGGCGATCACGGGCAGCAGCAGGTCGTCGCCCGCCAGCAGGATCCGGTTGGCGGGCCGGTCGAAGCGTAGCGGACACTGGAACGCCATCCGGTGCCGGTGCGCGTCGGCCGGTTCCGGGAACACCAGATCGACTGCCAGCGGCCGCAGCGGGCGGCGGGTGGCGCGCTGGGCCACCAGCAGGATCGACAGCAAGCCGTATTCGTAGCGCTGGCGCGGCAGCGTCGGGTCATTGCCGTGGATGAGAGTGATCCACGCATCCGGGTGCTCGCGCTCGAGCGTGAACGCGGATGCGTCATGGGTCAGTGCCGAGTAATGCGCATGACGCTCCAGCAGCGACCCGAGGTTGGTCTCCGCTCCCACCCAGGCCGCAGCCAGTTCCAGGTCGATGAAGCGGCCGGCGAGGTCCCGGTCCAGCCCGAGCGTCTCCTGTCCGCTGGCCTCGACCGCCAGCTGCCACAGCCGGTTCATCTGTTCCAGGTCCAGTCGGCCCTGGTGCCGCTCGAGCAATGCCGGATCGATGCCGGCTGCTGTCAGCAGGGGCGAGGTTTCCACTCCCTGGGATGCGAACAGGCGCAGCACCCCCTTGACCCATGCGGCGGAACTGGTGATTGGAACTGCACTCACCATTGCATTCCAATCCAATCGGCCGCCCGCCGCAAGGACTCCCGCATGAAGCGTGGGGCATCTCGCGAACGAAACGCGGGACGACGCAGCGTCGGGCGGCGCTCGCATTCACAATCCGAAGATCGCCATTGCGAAAAAAGGAGCACTCCATGCTGGGTCTGATGCAAAGCCAACCAATGCTCATCTCCGGTCTGATCGACCATGCGGAACGCCACCATGGCGACGCCGAGATCGTGTCACGACGGGTCGAGGGCGACATCCACCGCTCGACCTGGGCCGGGATCGCCGTTCGGTCGCGCCAGGTGGCGCATGCGCTGGACCAGCTGAACCTGCTGTTTTCCGACCGGGTCGCCACGCTGGCCTGGAACGGCTACCGGCATCTCGAACTCTATTTCGGCGTCAGCGGCTCCGGCCGGGTGCTGCACACCATCAATCCGCGGTTGCACCCCGACCAGATCGCCTGGATCGCCAACCATGCGGACGACCAGGTGCTGTGCTTCGACATGACCTTCCTGCCGCTGGTGCAGGCCGTGCATGCCCGCTGCAAGACCATCCGTCAGTACGTCGCGCTGTGCGACGCCGACAAGTTGCCTCCCGACAGCGGCATCCCTGGCCTGGTGAGCTACGAAGCCTGGATCGGCGGCCAGCCCACCAGTTACGAATGGCCGACCTTCGACGAGAACTCGGCTTCGAGCATGTGCTACACCAGCGGCACCACCGGCCACCCGAAGGCGGCGCTCTACAGCCACCGCTCGACCACGCTGCACGCCTTCGCGGCGGCCCTGCCGGACGTGATGAGCCTGTCGGCGCGCGATTCGGTGCTGCCGGTGGTGCCGATGTTCCACGTCAACGCCTGGGGCATTCCGTATTCGGCGGCGCTGACCGGCTGCAAGCTGGTGTTCCCGGGCCCGGCGATGGACGGCAAATCGATCTATGAGCTGATCGAGGCCGAGAAGGTCAGTTACGCCGCCGGCGTGCCGACCGTCTGGCAGATGCTGCTCGGCCACATGAAGCCGGGCGGGTTGCGCTTTTCCACCCTCAAGCGCACCGTGATCGGCGGCTCGGCCTGCCCACCCGCGATGATCAGCGCCTTCAACGACGACTACGGCGTCGAAGTGCTGCATGCCTGGGGCATGACCGAGATGTCGCCGCTGGGAACGCTCTGCACCCTGAAAAATCGCCACCTCGACCTGCCGCCGGCCGAGCAGATGAAGATCCGGCTCAAGCAGGGCCGCGCGATCTACGGCGTCGACATGAAGATCGTCGACGGCGACGGCCAGCCGCTGCCCTGGGACGGCAAGACCTACGGCGACCTGTACGTCAAAGGCCCCTGGATCGTGCGCGAGTACTTCAAGGGGGAGGGCGGCGATCCGCTGGTGGATGGCTGGTTCCCCACCGGCGACGTGGCCACCATCGACGCCGAGGGCTACATGCAGATCACCGACCGCAGCAAGGACGTGATCAAGTCCGGCGGAGAGTGGATCAGCTCGATCGACGTCGAGAACATCGCTGTCGCCCATCCCGCCATCGCCATGGCGGCCTGCATTGGCATGGCGCACCCGAAGTGGGATGAACGGCCGGTGGTGGTGGTGGTGAAGAAGCCGGGCGCGCAAGTGACGCGCGAGGAGCTGCTGCAGTTCTACCAGGGCAAGACCGCCAAGTGGCAGATTCCGGACGACGTGATCTTCGTCGAGGCGATTCCGCTGGGCGCCACCGGCAAGATCCTCAAGACCCGGCTGCGCGAGCAGTTGAAGGACTACGCGTTGCCGGCGGCCTGAAGCCATGTCGCATGCGCGATATCGATTGCGCGGCGCTTAGGTGCAATCCCTGAGCATTGCGATGCACAAAAACTGTAACCTGCGCGCTAACAGTTCAACCAAGGAGACATCGATGAAATTTGCCCTGAAAGTGGTGGCCGTCTCGGCCTTGATGGCAGTCAGCGGCCTGGCCCTGGCACAGAAGGGTGAAACCGTGCGGATCGCGTTCATGGATCCGCTGTCGGGTCCGTTCGCCAACGTCGGCCAGAACCAGCTCAAAAGCTGGCAGTTCGCCGCCGAACGCCTGTCGGGCGCCAAGAACCCCGCCGGCGTGAAGTTCGAAGTGGTCGGGTTCGACAACAAGGGCTCGCCCCAGGAAAGCCTGAATACCCTCAAGGCAGCCATCGACCAGGGCTTCCGCTACGTCACCCAGGGCAACGGCTCGGGCGCCGCGATGGCGATCCTCGATGCCGTGTCCAAGCACAACGAGCGCAATCCCGGCAAGGAACTGATCTACCTGAATTACGCCGCGGTCGACCCGGCGCTGACCAACGAGAAGTGCGACTACTGGCACTTCCGGCTGGACGCCGACACCACCATGAAGATGGAAGCGCTGACCACCTTCATGAAGGACCAGCCCAAGGTCAGCAAGGTCTACCTGCTGAACCAGAACTATTCGCACGGCCAGCAGGTCGCCCGCTATTTCAAGGAAGGCATCAGTCGCAAGCGGCCCGACGTGAAGATCGTCGGTGAAGACCTGCACCCGATCGGCCAGGTCAAGGACTTCGCTCCCTACGTGGCCAAGATCAAGCAGTCGGGCGCCGACACCATCGTCACCGGCAACTGGGGCGCCGACCTGACGCTGTTCGTCAAGGCGCTCAACGACGCCGGCCTCAAGGTGCCGATGTACACCTACTATTCCGGCGTGACCGGCACGCCCACGGCGCTGGCCGCCGGCGGCGAGGGCGAGGTCTACGTCGTCGGCTACGCCCACAGCAACCACACGGGCGATATCGGCCAGATGTCAGCGGATTTCAAGAAGAAGTTCAACGACGACTACTACACCTATGCCACCTATAACGGCGTCAACCTGCTTGGCGCGGCGATGGCCAAGGCCAAGTCGACCAACCCGGTCCAGGTCGCCAAGGCGATGGAAGGCCTGACGGTCAAGAGCTTTGCCGGCGAAGTCACCATGCGCGCTTCCGACCACCAGCTGCAGCAGACGATGTACGTGACCAAGTGGCAGAAGGTGGACAAGAAGAACGCCTACAGCGTGGAAAACACCGGCTTCACCTTCGCCCCGATCAAGCAGATGGATCCGTACGTTTCCAGCACGCCGACCAGCTGCCAGATGAAGCGGCCCAGCGGCGGCTGATCGCCCCAGGTCCCGCCGGGACAGCCCCAGGGCGTCCCGGCTTTTTCATGGCTCCACCCCTCAAAAATAATTAAACGGCATGGAGTTCTTCGTCATCTCGCTGCTGATCGGCATCAGCTATGGGCTGCTGCTGTTCATGCTCAGCTCCGGGCTCACGCTGATCTTCAGCATGATGGGCGTGCTCAATTTCGCCCATGCCAGCTTCTACATGCTAGGCGCGTATTTCGCCTTCAGCACCACCCGCCTGATCGGCTACTGGCCGGCCCTGTTCATCGCGCCGCTGCTGGTCGGACTGCTCGGCGCCGCGTTCGAAAAATACTGTCTGCGCCGGGTCCACAAGTTCGGCCACGTGCCTGAGCTGCTGATCACCTTCGGCCTGTCGTTCATCATCCTGGAGATGGCCCAGCTGATCTGGGGCACCAGCTCGGTCGACTACCGGGTGCCGCTCGAATTGAGCGGGCCGCTGTTCAAGCTGTACGGCACCCAGTTCCCGATGTACCGCGGCTTCATGATGCTGGTCGCGGTGCTGATGCTGATCGCGATCTGGTTGCTGTTGACCCGCACCCGGATCGGCCTGGTGATCCAGGCGGCGCTGACCCACCCGGAAACCGTGGAGGCGTTGGGCCACAACGTGCCGCGGGTCTTCATGTTGGTCTTCGGCGGCGGGGCGGCGCTGGCGGGCCTGGCCGGCGTGATCGGCGGCAACGCCTTCGTGACCGAGCCCGGGATGGCGACCACGGTCGGCTCGGTGATCTTCGTGGTGGTGGTGGTTGGCGGCATGGGCTCGCTCACTGGCGCGTTTGTCGCCTCGCTGCTGATCGGCGTGATCCAGACCTTCGCCGTCGGGATCGATAGCTCGCTGATGGGCGCGGTCGCGACCCTGGGCATCACGGTCACGCCCGAGACCTTCGGTTATGCGCTGTGGAAGCTGAAGATCAGTCAGATCGCGCCGATCCTGCCTTACCTGTTCCTGGTGCTGATCCTGATCTTCCGGCCCAAGGGACTGCTCGGAACGCGGGAAGGCTAAGCAATGTTGACCCCCACGCTTGTCACTACGTGTACTGCGCTGCCCCCCGAGGGGGCCCAGGTCTCCTTGGGGCGGCCCGGCGGAGACCTGATATGACCCCCACGTTTGCGGCTATGCCGCTGCTTTGCCCCCAGAGGGGGCCCAGGTCTTCCTGGGGCGTCCCGGCGGAGACCTGATGTCGACCTCGTCCTCCTCCACCTCCTATTACCAGTTCAAGCCGTACAACGTCGGCCGCTGGATCGTCTGGAGCAGCTTCGCCCTGCTGCTGCTGGTGGTGCCGCTGTTCTTCACCAGTTCGCTGAGCCAGACCATGCTCAGCCAGATGGGCATCGCGATCATCGTCTGCCTGTCGTACAACATGCTGCTGGGGCAGGGCGGGATGCTCAGTTTCGGCCACGCCGTGTATTCCGGAATGGGCTCGTTCCTCGCAATCCACACGCTGAACATGGTGACCAAGGGCCTGCCGCTGCCGGTCAGCCTGATCCCGATCGTCGGCGGGATCTCGGGCATGTTCTTCGCAGTCATCCTCGGCTGGGTGACGACCAAGAAAGCGGCGACGCCGTTCGCGATGATCACGCTCGGCGTGGGCGAACTGGTGTGGGCGATGGCGTTGATGTTCCCGGAATTCTTCGGCGGCGAGGGCGGGATCTCGGGCAACCGAGTGGTCGGCCCAAAGCCGCTGGGCATCACCTTCGGGCCGCAGATCCAGCTCTATTACCTGATCGCGCTGTACACCTTCGTCTGCACTGCCCTCATGTACGCCTTCACCCGCACGCCGCTGGGCCGGATGCTCAACGCGGTGCGCGACAACCCCGAGCGGGTCGAGTTCGTCGGCTACGACACCCAGCGGGTTCGCTACATCGCTTTCATCCTGGCTGCCTTTTTCGCCGGCATCTCGGGTGGCCTGGCGGCGCTGAATTTCGAGATCGTGACCTCCGAGGTGGTGAGCGGACCGCGCTCGGGGGCCTACCTGCTGTTCACCTTCCTGGGCGGCGCCACCTTCTTTTTCGGGCCGATCATCGGCGCCATCCTGATGGTGCTGGCCTTCGTTTTGCTGTCCGAGCTGACCAAGGCCTGGCTGCTGTACCTCGGCCTGGTCTTCCTGTTCATGGTGATGTACGCGCCCGGCGGCATCGCCAGCCTGATCATGATGAACCTGCGGGTGGCCGCGTTCGGGCGGCTCAAGGAGCTGTGGGTCAGCTATCTGGCGCTGGCGGCGACAGCGCTGATCGTGCTGCTGGGGGCCGCGGCGATGATCGAGATGATCTATCACCTTCAACTCAATGCGGCCTTGGGATCGGAGCTGAAATTCCTGGGCGCCACGCTCGATGCCAAGGGCGTCAACAGCTGGTTCGGCTCGGCCTTCGTGATGCTGACCGGGCTGGGCCTGTTCGAGCTGACCCGGCGCCACTTCAAGCGCCAGTGGGGCGAGATCCAGGAGTTCATCGAAAAGGAAATGAAGCGGAGGGAAACATTGTGAGCCCCCACGCTTGTCACTACGTGTACGGCACTGCCCCCCCAGGGGGCGTGGTCCTCCTTGGGGCGGCCCGTCGGAGACCGAGTGGCCCCCACGCTTTCTCACTTCGTGTAGACGCTGCCCCCCGAGGGGGCGTGTTCCTCCTAGGGGCGGCCCGTCGGAGGACCATGCTGTGAGCTACGCGCTCGAATTGAAGGACCTGCGCAAGAGTTTCGGCAAGACCGAGATCATTCGCGGCGTGAACCTGGCCGTCGGCGCCGGCGAGCGGATCGCGGTGATCGGTCCCAATGGCGCCGGCAAGTCGACGCTGTTCAACCTGATCTCCGGCCGCTTCGCGCCCACCGGCGGCGAAGTGCTGCTCAACGGCCAGCGCATCGACGGCAAGAAGCCGTTCGAGATCAACCGGCTGGGCCTGTCGCGCAGCTTCCAGATCACCAACATCTTCCCCAAGCTGAGCGTGTTCGAGAACCTGCGCTGCGGCGTGCTCTGGAGCCTGGGCTACCGCTACACCTTCCTGAAGTTCCTGGCCGACCTGGACGACGCCAACCAACGCGCCGTGCAGTTGATGCAGATGATCAAGCTGGAGAAAAAGCGCGACGTGCTGGCGATCAACCTGACCTATGCCGAGCAGCGGGCGCTGGAGATCGGGATCACGATCGCCGGCGGCGCCAGCGTGATCCTGCTGGACGAGCCCACGGCCGGCATGAGCAAGAGCGAAACCCGGCGCTTCATCGAGTTGATCAAGGAGGTCACCGTCGGCAAGACCTTGCTGACGGTGGAGCACGACATGGGCGTGGTGTTCGGGCTGGCCGACCGGATCGCCGTCGTCGTCTATGGCGAGGTCATCGCCTACGACAAGCCGGAAGCGGTGCGCGCCAACCAGCGGGTGCAGGAAGCGTATCTCGGCTCGCACGTCGCCGATGCCCAGGTGACAGCGAAATGACGCCATGCTGAAAGTCGAAAACCTGCACGCCTTCTACGGCAAGAGCCACGTGCTGCACGGAGTGCACTTCGAGGTCCAGCCCGGCGAGATCGTCGCGCTGCTCGGGCGCAACGGCTCGGGCCGCTCCACCACCGCCAAGGCCATCATGGGCATGGTCGACTGCACCGGCATTGTCGACTGGAAGGGCCAGCACACGCTGGGCCGCAAGGCCTACGAGATCGCGCACATGGGCATCGGCTACGTGCCGGAAAACCGCGACATCTTTCCCAAGCTGACGGTGCACCAGAACCTGATGCTGGGCCAGAAGGGCAAGGTCGCGGCGAAGGGCGCGCGCTGGTCGTTCGAAGACATGTACCAGATGTTTCCGCGGCTGAAAGAGCGCCAGCACACTGAGGCGGGCGTCCTTTCCGGCGGCGAGCAGCAGATGCTGACCCTGTGCCGCACGCTGATGGGCGACCCCGACCTGATCATCATCGACGAGCCGACCGAGGGCCTCGCGCCCAAGATCGTCGAGCTGGTCGGCGAGTACCTCAAGAAACTCAAGGAGCGCGGCGTTTCGGTGCTGCTGATCGAGCAGAAGCTGGCGATCGCGATGGCGATTTCGGACCGCACTCTGGTGATGGGCCACGGCAGCATCGTGTTCCAGGGCACGCCCGATTCGCTGCGCGCGGACGCCTACACCCGCCGGGAGTGGCTGGAAGTCTGAGCCGTGCCGGCCGCCGCAGTCCCGGCAGTGACAAACCGCCCCGGTCGGCGCAATATCATCCTTTTACAATCATAAAAGAACGACCGTTCTTTTACTTTCCAGGGGCACCAGCATGACCGCTGAATACAAGGTTCATGGCGACGTCGCCGTGATCAGCATGAACAACCCACCCGTCAACGGGCTGGGCCATTCGACCCGCGTCGGCCTGACCGACGGCCTGGCCAAGGCCAACGCTGATGCATCGGTCAAAGCCATCGTCATCACCGGCGCCGGCAAGGCGTTTTCCGGTGGCGCCGACATCAAGGAGTTCGGCTCGCCCAAGGCGCTGGCCGAACCGAATCTGCTGTCGGTGATCCTGGCGATCGAGAATTCCTCGAAACCGGTGGTGGCCGCGATGCATTCGGTGGCCATGGGCGGCGGACTGGAGCTGGCACTTGGCTGCCATTACCGCATCGCCGCGCCCGGCACCAGCGTGGCCTTGCCCGAAGTCAAGTTGGGATTGATTCCCGGCGCGGGCGGCACGCAGCGCCTGCCGCGCGTTCTGGGCGTGGAGACCGCGCTCAACATGATCGTCAGCGGCGAGCCGGTCAAGAGCGAACTGCTGGCGCAGCAACCGGGCCAGAAACTGTTCGACAAGATGGCTGCGTCGCCCGAGTCGCTGGCCGAAGAGGCGCTGGCCTACGCGCGCTCGGTGGCAACAGCGCGGCCGCTGCCGCTGGTGCGAAACCTGCCGTGCAAGCACCCGATGGGCGACGCATACTTCCAGTTCGCGCGCAACATGGTCAAGGGGATGGCGAAGAACTTCCCGGCGCCGGCCAAGTGCGTCGATGCAGTGGAAGCCGCGACCCGCAAGAAATTCGATGACGGCCTGGCGCTTGAGCGCGAGATTTTCACCGCGTTGATGTTTACGCCCGAGTCGCGCGCGTTGCGCCACCTGTTCATGGCCGAGCGGGCGGCATCCAAGATTCCGGACGTGCCGGAGGACACGCCCAAGCGCGAGATCAAGTCGGTCGCCGTGATCGGCGCCGGCACCATGGGCGGCGGCATCGCCATGAACTTCCTGAACGCCGGGATCCCGGTCAAGATGCTCGAGATGAAGCAGGACGCGCTGGACCGGGGCCTGGCCACGATCCGCAAGAATTACGAGTCGCAGGTCAAGAAGGGCAAGCTCAAGCAGGACAAGTACGACCAGCGCATGAACCTGCTGTCGACCACGCTCGAGTACGCCGACCTGAAGGACGCCGACCTGGTGATCGAGGCGGTGTTCGAGGAAATGGGCGTCAAGCAGAAAGTGTTCGAGCAGCTGGACAAGGTGATGAAGCCCGGCGCGATCCTGGCATCCAACACCTCGACGCTGGATGTCGACAAGATTGCCTCGTTCACCAAGCGGCCGCAGGATGTGGTCGGGATGCACTTCTTCAGTCCGGCCAACGTGATGAAGCTGCTCGAAGTGGTGCGCGGCAAGCAGACCGCCAAGGACGTGCTCGGCACGGTGATGGCGCTGGGCAAGAAGATCAAGAAGACCGCAGTGGTGTCGGGCGTGTGCGACGGCTTCATCGGCAACCGCATGATCGAGCAGTACAGCCGCCAGGCCGGCTTCCTGCTGGACGAAGGCGCGACGCCGCAACAGGTCGACAAGGCGGTCGAGAAGTTCGGCTTCGCGATGGGCCCGTTCCGCATGGGCGACCTGGCCGGCAACGACATCGGCTGGGCGATCCGCAAGCGCCGCGCGACCGAGCGCGCCGACATGAAGTACAGCCGCACGGCCGACAAGCTGTGCGAATTCGGACGCTTCGGCCAGAAGACGGGAGCCGGCTGGTACGACTACCAGGCCGGCAAGAGGGATGCCATCCCCTCGCCGCTGGTCAACAAGATGATCGAGGACCACCGCAAGGAACTCGGCATCACGCCGCGCAAGATCTCCGACGATGAGATCGTCCAGCGGCTGGTGTTCGCCTTGGTCAACGAAGGCGCGCGCATCCTGGAGGACGGCATTGCGTCCAAGGCCGGCGATATCGACATGGTCTACCTCACCGGCTACGGCTTCCCGAGCCACCGCGGCGGCCCGATGATGTACGCCGACCAGGTCGGCCTGTTCAACGTGGTCCAGGCGATGAAGCGCTTCCAGCAGAACCCGCGCGACGATGCGACGTTCTGGGAGCCGGCGCCGCTGCTGGCCAGGCTGGCGGCCGAAGGCAAGAGCTTCAGCTGACGGCCACCGGTCGTCATCCCCGCGCAGGCGGGGAGCCAGGCTTCCGCCCATGATCAAGCGCATTTTGCTTTCGCTCCTCACCGTGCTGCTGCTGCTGGCCGCAGCCGTCGTGATCAACACGCTGCGCCAGGGCTCGCGCCAACTCGAGGTCTCGCCGGCCGCACCGCTGGCAGTCGACGAGAACGGCGTGGCGGAAACCCTGGCCGCGTCGCTGCGCTTCAAGACCGTCTCGAGTTACGACGACCCGAAACTGAACGCCGACCAGTTCCTGGCCTTCCACGCCTACCTGCAACAGCGCTTTCCCAAGACGCACGCCGCGCTCAAGCGCGAGGTGGTCGGCGATCTGAGCCTGCTCTACACCTGGTCCGGCAGCGATGCAAAGGCCATGCCGATCCTGTTGATGGCGCACCAGGACGTAGTGCCGATCGCTCCCGGGACCGAGGCAACCTGGCAGGCCGTGCCGTTCGCCGGCGAGGTCAAGGACGGCTTCGTCTGGGGCCGCGGCGCCTGGGACGACAAGGCCAACCTGATCTCGCAGTTGGAGGCGGTGGAGATGCTGCTGGCCAGCGGCTTCAAGCCGCGCCAGACGGTGTACCTGGCGTTCGGCGCCGACGAGGAAGTGGGCGGCCAGCGCGGCGCCTTCGAGATCGCGAAGCTGCTGCAGTCGCGCAGCGTCAAGCTCGATTTCATCATCGACGAGGGCCTGCTGATCACCGAAGGCATCCTGCCCGGCCTGGACAAGCCGGCGGCGCTGATCGGCATCGCGGAGAAGGGCTACCTGTCGGTGGCGTTGAAGGTGCCGGCCACGCCCGGCCATTCGTCGATGCCGCCACCCAAGGGCGAGACCGCCATCGCGATGATGAGCGACGCGCTGCGCCGGCTGGACGACCAGCAGCTGCCGGCGGCCATCCGCGGCGTGGCCCGCGAGATGTTCGAGACGGTCGCACCGGAGATGAGCGGCTTCAACCGCTTCGCGCTGACCAACCTCTGGCTGTTCGGTCCGCTGGTGCAGGCCCAGCTGGAAAAGGGCGCCAGCACCAACGCCATGCTGCGGACAACGACGGCGCTCACTGTCTTCAACGCCGGCAACAAGGACAACGTGCTCCCCGGCCAGGCCGAGGCGACGGTGAATTTCCGGCTGCTGCCAGGCGACACTCGCGAAGGCGTGATGCAGCACGTGAATTCCACGGTGGGCAACCGGCGTTTCGAGTTCACGGCCTTGCCTTTCAGCTCCGACCCGTCGCCGGTCACGCCGACCCGTTCGGAGTCCTACCAGCTGATCAGCCGCACGGTCCGCGCTCAGTTCC
>JAJAZH010000347.1 GCA_026785815.1 Ramlibacter sp.
CCCCCAACAACAACCCAGCCCCCGGCTCCCCCCCCCCCCCCCCCCCCGGGTTCTGGTGGCGGGCGGGGGGCCAGTGCCACACAACTATCCCGGGCGGGCGCCCTTGCGCCCCCCCGCCTTTCTTTCCACTGCGGGCGGACCTTTGTGCCGCCCGCCTTTCTTTGCACCGCGGGCGCAGCCACTGAAGCGTCCGAAGTCCCGCAGCCATGTTCCTTGAACCGCAACTGATCATCGAACTGGCGCTGCTCGGTTTGTGCTCCGGCTTCCTGGCCGGCCTGCTCGGCATCGGCGGCGGCATGGTGATGGTGCCGTTCGTCACCTTCATCCTCGGCGCCAAGGGCTTCCCGGCCGACTACACAGTGAAGATGGCGGTGGCCACTTCGCTGGCGACGATCTGCTTCACCTCGATCACCTCGGTGCGGGCCCACCACCAGCGCGGCGCGGTGCTGTGGCCGGTGGTGCGCAGGCTGGTCCCTGGCATCCTGGTCGGCTCCGCGCTGGGCGCGCAGGTGGCGCACGCGCTCCCGGGCAACGTGCTCAGCGTCCTGTTCGCCTGCTTCGTGGCGTTCTCGGCGACGCAGATGTTCCTTGACCGCAAGCCGAAACCCAATCGCACACTCCCTGGCACGCCCGGCATGCTGGCCGCCGGCGGCACCATCGGCGCGGTCTCGGCGCTGGTCGGCGCCGGTGGCGCCTTCATCTCCGTGCCGTTCATGCAGTGGTGCAACGTGAAGATCCACAACGCGGTCGCGACGTCGGCGGCGCTCGGATTCCCGGTGGCGCTGGCCGGCACCGTGAGTTATGTCTGGGCCGGCCGCGACCTGCCGCAGATGCCGCCGGGCAGCCTGGGCTACCTGTACCTGCCCGGGCTGCTGGTGATCTCGCTGGCCAGCATGAGCACCGCCCCGCTGGGCGCGCGCACGGCGCATCGGATGGACATCCGGCCGCTCAAGCGCTGCTTCGCCGTGGTGCTGTATTGTCTGGCCGCCTACTTCCTCCTTCGTTGAGACCAACCAATCCACTCCAAGCCATGAGAATCGCATTCATCGGACACAACGAGTTCGGCAAAGCCGCGCTGGAAGCATTCATCGCGCGCGGCGACACGGTTGCTGGCGTGTTCTGCGCGCCGGAAAAACCCGGCGCCAGGCCCGATCCGGTGCGACTGACGGCCGAGGCCCATGGCCTGCCGCTGTTCCAGCTCAAAAGCCTGCGCAACGACGCCGCTGCGCAGGCCATGCGCGAGCTGGACGCCGAGCTCGGCGTGATGGCCTATGTGCTGCAGTTCGCGTCGCAGGAGTTCGTCAACACGCCGCGCCACGGAACCATCCAGTACCACCCGTCGCTGCTGCCACTGCATCGGGGCCCGTCGTCGATCAGCTGGCCGATCGCGCTTGGCGCGCGGCAGACCGGCCTGAGCATCTTCCGCCCGACCGACGGGCTCGACGAAGGCCCGGTGATCCTGCAAAAGACGATCGCGATCGGTCCCGACGAAACCCTGGGTGACATCTACTTCAAGCAGCTGTTCCCGCTCGGAGTGCAGGCGTTGCTGGAGGCATCGACGCTGGTGGTGTCGGGCGGCCATGCCGAACAGCCGCAGGACGAGGCGCAGGCCAGCTACGAAGGCTGGTTCCATGAAGAGGAATCGCGCATCCACTGGGGCAACCATGTGGACCATGTCTACAACCTGATCCGCGCCTGCAATCCCGCCCCCGGCGCCTGGACGGTGATCGGCGGCGAAAAGGTCTTCGTGTTCGATTGCCGCAAGCGCACCATCCGCCGGCACGGCCAGATCCGCGGCAAGCCGGGCGAGATCACCGCCATCACCGACGACGCGATCGTGTTCGACGCGCATGGCGGCGAGATCGAGGTGCTGCGGCTGCGGCCCGAGGGCGGCGCCAAGATCGGCGCCGGCGAGTTCGCCAGGGCTCGTGGGCTGGTGACAGTGTTTGCGGGGAAGTAGACCGGCCGCAACTCGTTATTGACAGGCGTGCAGTCATTCCCGCGCAGGCGTGCAGTCATTCCCGCGCAGGCGTGCTTCGTCATTCCCGCGCAGGCGTGCTTCGTCATTCCCGCGCAGGCGGGAATCCAGGGCGTCCGCCTCCTCGCGTTCGCGCGTTACTTTGGTTGACGCGGCCGCCGGCCGGGACGGGGTGTTCTCCGGTCACGCTCGCGGGCGTCGCCCCGAGAGCGACACCGCCATCGCATCAAGTGAGATCAATGAGGTGCGCAAGGTGTAGCGACCGCGAATGGCCCTGCGCCCACCCCATCCCGACCACCGACCTTGAAGTGGCGAGAGGGCGCGGGAACGGGAGGAGCGCGACGGTCAGTCGCTTGCAATCGAAGCGCTCGTCTCGGGTGAACTCAGAAGGACAAGGCCCCAACATCGCGGCGGAAGCTCGGCGCCCGTGGCAGACGGCCTCGATGTTGTTGCCGTCGGGATCCAGCACAAAGGCCGCGTAGCAGCCCGGATGGTAGGTGCACTCGCGCGGTGCGCCTATTTTTGACCACCCCGGCCGGCGGCCGCCAGCGTCGGCTCGATCAGCGCCGGCGCGTCTTCCAGCAGGAACTTGCGAAAGGCCTGCGCCACCGGCGGCAGCCGCTTGTGGCGGCGGTGCACCACGTACCAGTGCGCCATCCGCGGGAAGCCCTGCACGTCCAGCACCGCCAGGCTGCGCGCCTGCAACTCGCGGGCGATGGTGTGGGCCGACAGGAAGCTCACCCCCATGCCCGCGATCACGGCCTGTTTGACGGTCTCGGTGCTGCGGATCTTCATTGCGATATTCAGTTGCGCCATGTGCGGGCCGAAGGCCTCGGCCATCGAGTTCCAGGTGTCCGACCCGGCCTCGCGGACCACGAACGGTTCGCGCGCCAGCCGCGACACCGCGATCCGCTTGCGGCCGGCCAGCGGATGGCCCGGCGCCGCCACGATCACGTAGGGGTGCGGGGCGAACGGCTCGTTGACGGTGTCCAGCTGCTGCGGCGGCCGCACCATGATCGCGAGGTCGGTGAGGTTGTCGGCCAGCTGCTGCAGCAGCTGCTCGCGATTGACCACGTTGAAGTTCAACGTCACTCCGGGATGCTGGCCGGCGAACTGCACCAGCAGCTTGGGAAAGAAGTAGTCGCCGGCGCTGATC
>JAJAZH010000348.1 GCA_026785815.1 Ramlibacter sp.
GCGCGGTGCACAGGCTCAGCAGGGCCAGTGCCGTCAGCGGCGCCGGCACGTCCACGAACACCTTGAGATAGCCGGCGAATGCCAGCGACACGGTGGCGGATGTAGCGGCGGCATTCAGGGCGATCAGGAACCCCGCAAGGAAAGAAACCAGGGGGAACCTGGGAAACGCCGCCTTCAGGAACTGGTATTCGGCGCCCGCCTTGGGCAGCATGGAGATGAGCTCCGCGTAAGACAGCGCCGTCAGGAACGCCGCCGCAGCGGCAAACAGCATGCTCACCCACAGTGCCGTGCCGGCGAGTCCGGCCGCCGAGCCGATGATCGTGTAGATGCCGGCGCCCACGATCGTGCCCACCCCGTAAAAGATGAGCTGGGTGAGTGAGAGCGAACGGGTGAGGGTTTGTGTCATTGGGAGACAGGGGCGCGCGGCGAGAGGACCCAGCTGGCGATCGCGGCGCGCACCTCGTCGTCGTGGCCGACCCAGACGTGGCCGCCGTGGTCGTAGCCGATGAACTTCGCGCCCGCGATCCGGCTGGCGGTGTACTGCGCGCTGGCAAAGGTGCCGAAGCCGTCATCGCGCGTGCTGATGATCAGCGTCGGGGCGCCGATCGCCTCCAGCGGGTAGGACGGAATTCGCTGGCCCAGCACCGAATCGTCGCGCAGTCCCGCGGCACGCGCGGACACCGGCAGGATCGCGTCGAGGATCGCATTCACCCGCGCGCGTTCCTGCGGGCTGGCGGCGGCGACCTGCTCGGGCGGTGTCGCCAGCACGTACCGGATGACCTGGTCCCGGGCCAGGTGCAGTCCGGCCCAGAACAGCAGATCCGATCCGATCAGCCGCATCAGCAATCTTTCGGCCGCTGCTGGCAGCGGCTTCGCCGAGTCGGCGACCGTGGTGGGCTTGAAAGCCAGCGGGACGAGCAACACCAGGGCACCGACACGCGCAGGATGGCGAATGGCCATCTGCATGGCCGATGGCGCGCCGGCCGAGCCGCCGACGACCGCGGCCTGCCGGATGCCGAGCGCGTCGAGCAGGCACGTGTGCGCATCGGCTTGCGCCGCAGGTGACGCATCTTCCGGCCGCGGAGTGCGCAGGTAGCCGAAGCGAGACATCGCGATCACACGGATGCCGTGTCGCGTCAGGCCGCCGGCAAAGGCCATGCCCTGGTCGTGACCGCCGCCGCTGCCGTGGACCATGCGCAGCGCAGGCCCGGTGCCGGCCTCCTGGTATTCGATGGCGCCGCAGCGGGTATCGATCACCACGCTGCCGCGAGCGGCGCGGGCGGTGGCCAGCTTCATGTCGCCATCGAAACGCCACCACACCAGCAAGGCAGCGACCAGGAGGCCCAGGGCCCCCAGGCTGGCCCAGCGCGCGACCGGGCTCAATCGGCAAACTCGTACTTGATGGCAGTGATGCTGCCGCGCCAGTACGGCTTGACGCCCTCCGGCAGGATCCATGCAACCTCTCCATGCAGCGGAACGCGGATGCCATTGCGCAGGGCATGGTCCCAGAAGCGGCCTTGCCACGGGGCGGCGGACGTCTTGCCATCCACCACCCGGCCGCGCGATTCACTGCGCACCGTGTCGATGGGGCCAGCGGCATGGAAGTTGAACGTCAAAGCGACGGAAATCGTTTCGTCGCTTAGCGTCGCGCGGGCAGACCGGTCGTCGATCGCTTCCCATCGCACACCCTGACTCGGCAGCAAGGCCGTCGGATACCACGCGGCTTCGGCCAGGAAACGCATCAACTCACCCTGCGCAAGCTCTGGCGTGTTCGCGATGTCCACGACCGGGATCAGCCCGAAGACCGCGCCGCGCAACGTGCCGACACCCGCGACGTAGGCGTCATGGATGTGAACCGGCGCGCCTGGCAGCATCATGATGCGCGCGTCCCAGTCGAAGCCCGGGCGGCGCGTGATGATTCGCTGGGTCGACGTGAAGGGTTTCCACTGCTGCGCCTTGTCGCTCATGTTGAAGGTGCCGGTGTGTTCGACGGAGAGCGCCGAAACGATGGCCTGGCCGTCTTTCAGCACGCCGCGAAAGTAGCGCTGCACCGGCGCCGGTAAGGCCTCGATCTCGCGGGCGTCGTAGCGGGCAGTGACCGGCGGCAGCCGCGCCGCCTCCAGGCCTGCCCGGAGGCTTCGGGTGCCTTCGGTCCAGCGCGAAGAGCCGTACGCAGCCGCAGCAACGACTCCAGCCGCCAGCGTCACCAGGGCGACGCCCACGCCTGTCAACCAGCCCATGAGGCCCTTCCTCGGGACGCGGGTCTGGCCCAAAGGTGAATGACAAGCTTGCGCAGTTCGCTGTACCACAGCACCACGCTGCCCATGCCGAGGCAGACCGCCCACTGGGCCGCCGTCAGCGGCGCCGTACCGAAAGCAATATTCAGGAAACCGAGGTGGACAACCGCCACCTGCAGCACGGTGGACAGGGCGATCGCCGCCCAGAGCCACGGGTTGACGAACAGCGACGAGAATGCACTGGCGGTTTCCGAGCGGGCGCTCAGGCAGGTGAAGAGGCTGGCGAACACCAGGA
>JAJAZH010000349.1 GCA_026785815.1 Ramlibacter sp.
CGACGAGACGGTGGTGTTCCATTCGCTCGACGCCCGGCACATCGAGAAGATCGCCGCGATCCAGCTGCGGATCCTGGAGCAGCGGCTGGCCAAGATGGACCTGACGCTGCGGGTGTCGCCGGCCGCGCTGGAGGAGCTGGCCAAGGTCGGCTTCGACCCGGTGTTCGGCGCCCGGCCGCTCAAGCGCGCGATCCAGCAGCGGATCGAGAACCCGCTGTCGCGGCTGATTCTCGAAGGGCGCTTCCCGCCCAAGAGCAGCATCCCGGTGGACGTGGATCCAGTGCGCGATCCCGGCGTGTTCCACTTCGGCGCGCCGCAACCGACGGTGGAAGAAGCCGCAGCCTGAAGCCGACCGTTTCGCTCTTGCATTGAACCTAAATCCGGCAGTTGCCCTCCTGCCGAGGCCGGAAACGTGGGTGCTGGCGCGGCCTTGGGCTGTTTTGCCGCACTCACCTGATGGGTGAAAGCAAAAAACCTCAGAAATCCGATCTGGCACGCGCCTGCGATGAGGCCATGGTGGTCGACACGATGGGCGGTCGCGTTCACGTGCGCTGGGATGAGAAGGCACAGGTCACGCCCCACGGGCAGATGGTGTTCTTCGCGGAGTTCCTCGCCGTCGCTGGCGTGTTCGACCGCTGGGTACAGCAGTGTCCCTTGCGCTACACCAGCCCCAATGCTTCGTCGGCGCGCGATGTGCTGAGCACCCTCATGCTGGGCACACAGAGTGGCAGCAAACGCTACGCTCACATCGCGGCGGTGGCTGCCCGGGCCCTGGACATGCAAAGCATGGTCAACGAAGGCACAACGCGCCGCGCGCTCAAGTCGATGCAGCCGGACGCCAGCGAGCCGCGGATGCGCACGGCGCTGATGGACAGCGTTCGCGATGCACTGGGTCGACCCTGGGTGCTCGACATGGATGCCACGATCAAGCCGCTGTACGGGCACCAGGAGGGCGCCGAGCTGGGCTACAACCCCCACAAGCCGGGGAGACCCAGCCACGTGCTGCACACCTTCTGGGTGGGCAACCTGCGCCTGGTGCGTGATGCGGTGCTCGCCTCTGGCAAGCAACACACCTCCAGGCATGCAAAGGCGGGGTTGACTCGGCTGCTCGACGAACTGGACGACAGGGCGCCCTCACTGGTGCGCGGTGACTGCGGCTACGGCAACGAAGACATCATCGACGTGTGCGCGCAGCGCGGCCTTACCTAATTGCTGCGGCTGCGCAAAACGGCGAACGTCAAGCGCTTGATCGTGCGGCTGTTCAGGCGCGAAGAGTGCACCGACGCGAGCCAGGCCAACCAGGGCTGGCAGGCCATCGAAGACGAGTTGCGCCTGAGTGGATGGAGCCGTGCGCGACGCGTGGTGGTGCTGCGTCGGCGCATCCGGCACGACATCGCGCTGACGGGCAAGAGCGGCGGCAGGAACAACGACCAACTCGTGCTTGCACTGCCGAACGATGTGCAAGCGGCTATCCCGCACGTGAGGGATGCTGCGGTGCAGTTGCCCAAACTCGACCGCTGGGCCACATTGCTGGCCTCCATTTGTGAGCGAATCGTCGGCCAACTGGGCTTGCCTACCCCGCCGCCCGCCCTCACAAGAACGGGGTAACTGCGGGGTTTTAGGATCGAAGGCTGAACGGCAAGCAGACGGACAGCGCCGTCCAGGCATTGACAACCCGTCGGCAGCTTCTTTATCATTTGTCCTGACAAATCGCCAAACCGCTCCACAGTCGATCAAAAAGGATTCCGATGCTCACTCCTGTTGAAGTCAAGCCCCAGCGCTACCGGGCCAGCTACGGGCGTTACTTTGAGGACTTCGTCGTCGGCGACGTCTACGAACATCGTCCCGGCCGCACGATCACGGATGCGGACAACATCAACTTCTCGCTGATGACGATGAACGCGCATCCGATGCACTGTGACGCCGTCTTCGCCGCCAAAAGCGAATTCAGGAAGCCGCTGGTCAACAGCGGCCTCACGCTGGCGATCGTGCTGGGGATGACGGTCAACGACGTCAGCGCAAAGGCGATCGCCAACCTCGGCTGGAAGGAAATCAAGTTGACCGCGCCCGTGCATCCAGGAGACACGCTGTACGCCGAGTCCGAGGTGCTGGAGATCCGCGAATCGAAAAGTCGTCCCAGCCAGGGCATCGTTACCACGCTCACCCGCGGCTTCAACCAGGACGGCGTGCAGATCATGGAGTTCACCCGCATGTCGCTGATCGCCAAGCGCGGATCGCTCCCCGAGTAGCGCGATCGACCCCATTGACCCAAGGAGACAAGACAATGACTTCACCCTCGAAGACGGTACGCGACAAGGCCGCGGCCATCCTGTTCGCCCTCGTGGCCGCCGGCGGCGCGCAGGCCGCCTATCCGGACAAGCCGATCCGGCTGGTCGTCGGCTTCCCGCCCGGCCAGGCGACCGACATCATTGCCCGCGCCGCCGCCAGAAAGCTGCAGGAAGTGCTGGGCCAGTCGGTGATCGTCGACAACAAGGCGGGCGCCGCCGGCATCATCGGGTCGGAGACTGTCGCCAAGGCGCCGCCGGACGGCTACACGCTGCTGGTCAGCTCCAGCGGCCCGCTGGCGATCAACCCCAGCCTGTACTCCAAGCTGTCGTACAGCCCGGTGCGCGATTTCGAACCGGTCACGCTGCTGGCCGTGGTGCCGCTGTTCCTCGCGGTGAATCCGGCCTTCTCGGCGCAGACGGCGAGCGACATCGTCAAGCTGGCCAAGGCTTCGCCCGGCAAGATCAACTACGGCTCCGGCGGCAGCGGCATCACCAGCCACCTGGCCATGGAACTGCTCAAGCACTCCCAGGGAATCGAGCTGACGCACGTGCCGTACAAGGGCAGCCCCGCGGCCATCACCGACCTGATCGGCGGTCAGGTGCAGTTGATGTTCGACACCGGCCCGGCGTTGCTGCCGCACATGCGCAACGGCAAGCTGCGCATCCTGGCGGTGGGCAGCCGCAACCGCAACCCGGCGGCCCCCAACGTTCCCACGATGGCGGAGGCGGGCCTGGGCAACTTCGAGGCGCCGGCGTGGATCGGCCTGGTGGCACCCAAGGGCACACCGCGCGACATCGTCGATACCCTGAACAAGGCCTTGCAGGCTGCCTGGCGTGACGCGCCCGAAGTGAAAGAGCAGATGACCTTGCTGGGCGCCGAGGCCACCTCGATGACGACGGCGGAGTTCGGCCGCTACATCCAGAGCGAGATGGAGAAATGGGCGCTGGCGGTGAAGCTGTCCGGCGCAAAGGTGGACTGACGCCATGACACACGCCGAACCCGCGGCGCGCACCGCCGCCACCACCATCTCCAGCCGGCTCGCCAGTTTCGCCAGCGAGTTGCGGTTGGACGAGGTGCCGGCCGCCGTGCGCTCACGCGCCACCCACCTCATGCTGGACGCGCTGGGCATCTCGCTGGCCAGCACCCGCTGGGACTTCGCCCGTGCCACGTTGGCGGGCCTGCGCGAGCTGGCGGGCCCGGGCGGCGACGTCCCGGTGATCGGCTTCGGCCAGAACCTGCCGATGCGCGATGCGGTCATCATGAACGCGCTCCTGATCCACGGCCTGGACTATGACGACACGCATCCCGGCGGCGTCATCCACGCCACCACTTCGGTGCTACCGGCGGCGCTGGGCCTGGCGACGCGGCTGCGCGCCTCCGGTGCAGAACTGCTCGCGGCCTACCTTGTTGGCATGGAAACCACCACCCGCCTGGGCGCGGCCGCCCGGGGCGGCTTCCACCAGGTCGGCTTCCATCCCACCGGCCTGATCGGGGCCTTCGGCTGCACGCTGGCCGCGGCGCGCCTGCTGCGGCTGGCCCCGGACACGATCGCCGATGCCCAGGGCATCGCGTTGTCCTTCGCCTCCGGCAGCCTGGAATTCCTGCAGGACGGCGCCTGGACCAAGCGCATCCACCCGGGCTGGGCCGGCGCCGCCGGCATCACGGCCGCCACGCTGGCCAAGAACGGTTTCGTCGGCACCAGGGCCGCATACGAAGGCCGCTTCGGTCTCTACCGCAGCCACCTCGGCCCGCTGGCCGAGCAGTGCGACCTGGGGCTCGCGAGCGCCGGCCTCGGCCAGGTCTGGGAGACCAGCAAGGTTGCGATCAAGCCGGTGCCGGCCTGCCACTTCACGCATGCCTGCGCCGATGCGGCGAGCCTGCTGCACCCGCAGTGGAAGGGCGCGCCGGTGCGCCGCATCGTGGCGCGGGTTCCGGCTGGCGTGATGAAGACCGTCTGCGAGCCGATCGACGCCAAGCGCCGGCCGGCCAACGCCTATGAGGCGCAGTTCAGCATTCCCTATTCGGTGGCGACCGGACTGCGCCTGGGCGGCTTCACCCTCGACGCGCTCGAGCCGGCGGCCTACCAGGACCCGCAGACGCTGGCGCTCGCGGCGCTGGTCGAATGCGAGGCCGATCCCAAGGCCGACTTCCCGCGCTATTTTGGCGGCGAGGTGATCGTGGAGCTGGCCGACGGCCGCATCCTGCGCCACTCCGAGCCGGTCAACCGCGGCGCCGAGGGCCGTGACATCAGCGACGGCGACATCGTGGCCAAGTTCCACGACAACGCGGCACGCGCGGTTTCGCGCGCGCATGCCGACCACATCCTCAACGCGGTGCTCGGGATCGAGCACGGCGACACCGCCAAACTGGCCAATTTGCTGGGCATCGCTGCCCGACTGGAGAACACATGAACGCACGCCAACCCATCGCGGCCCAGGACGACGACCAGGAGGAACTGATCCTGGACATGCTGGACCGCTTCCTCGCCGTCGAGGTCAAGCCGCACGTGCACAAGCTGGAGCACGACGACATCTATCCGGCGGAGATCGTCGAGAAGATGAAGGAGATGGGGCTGTTCGGCTGCACCATCGCCACCGAGTACGGCGGCCTCGGCCTGTCGACCCGCACCTACGCCAGGATCGTCGAGCGCATCTCGCAGGTGTGGATGTCGATCTCCGGCATCATCAACTCGCACCTGATCATGGCCATGGCGGTGCAGCGCGCCGGCACCGAGGAGCAAAAGCGCCATTACCTGCCGCTGTTCGCGACCGGCGAACTGCGCGGCGGGGTCGGCCTGACCGAACCCGATTGCGGCACCGACCTGCAGGCGATCCGCACCGTGGCGAAGCGCGAGGGCGACGAGTATGTCGTCAACGGCAACAAGATGTGGATCACCAACAGCCTGTACGGCAATTGCATCGCGCTGCTGGTCAAGACCGACCCGAAGGCGGAGCCGCGCCACAAGTGCATGAGCCTGCTGATCGCCGAGAAGGGCGAGGGCTTCATCGTCAGCAAGAAGCTGGAGAAGCTGGGCTACAAGGGCATCGACACCTGCGCGCTCACTTTCGAGAACTACCGCGTGCCGGTGGGCCGGCTGGTGGGAGGCGTCGAGGGCAAGGGTCTGCAGCAGGTGCTGGGGGGGCTGGAGTTGGGCCGCATCAACGTGGCGGCGCGCGGCCTCGGCTTGGCGCAGGCCGCGCTGGACGAAGCGGCGCAATACGCCCAGGTGCGCAAGACCTTCGGCAAGCCGATCTGCGAGCACCAGGCCATCCAGCTCAAGCTGGGTGAGATGGCGACCCGCACCGCGGCCGCGCGGCTGCTGGTGTACGCGGCGGCCGATGCCTTCGACCGCGGCGAGCGCGTCGACATGGAAGCCGGCATGGCCAAATACTTCGCCACCGAGGCCGCGCAGGAGAACTCGCTCGACGCGATGCGCATCTTCGGCGCCTACGGCTACTCCAAGGAATACAACATCGAGCGCCTGTACCGCGACGCTCCGCTGCTGCTGATCGGCGAAGGCACGAACGAGATGCAGCTCATCATCATCGCCAAGCAGCTGATCGAGAGGAACCCGGCATGAGCCGCCGGGCCGCCCCAAGGCGACTCCTGCAGCGAGTAGCGCGGAGGGTAGTCCAGTGAGCCGCCAGGCCGTTCCGAAGGCTCATAGCACCGCAGCTCTTAGAGCGGAGGTTACCCAATGAGCGACGCCCAGCCGCTGCCGCTGGCCGGCCTGCGCATCATCGCGGTGGAGCAGTACGGCGCCGGCCCGTTCGGCACCCAGCACCTGGCCGACCTCGGCGCCGAGGTGATCAAGATCGAGAACCCCGGCGACGGCGGCGACGTCGGCCGCGCGGTCGGGCCGCACTATTTCGGCGAGGGTGACAGCCACTTCTACCAGTCCTTCAACCGCAACAAGAAGAGCATCACTTTGGACCTGAAGAAGCCGCAGGGCCGGGAAGCGCTGCGCCGGCTGGCGCGCGATGCCGACGTGGTGTTCAACAACCTGCGCGGCGACCTGCCGGTCAAGCTCGGGCTCACCTACGAGCAGTTGAAGGACGTGAACCTCGCCCTGGTCTGCGGCCACCTGTCTGCTTACGGCCGCACCGGTTCGCGCGCCGCCTGGCCGGGTTACGACTACCTGATGCAGGCCGAGGCCGGCTATCTTTCCGTCACCGGCGAACCCGACGGCCCCCCGGCGCGCATGGGCTTGTCCATGATCGACCTGATGACCGGTACCACCGCCGCCATGGGCCTGCTGGCCGGCGTGGTGGGGGCGCGCGCAAGCGGCGTCGGCCGCGACATCGACGTCAGCCTGTTCGACGTCGCGCTGCACAACCTGTGCTACGTGGCCACCTGGTACCTCAATGCCGGCAAGGCGATCGGCCGCGAGAAGCGCTCCGCCCACCCGTCGCTCACTCCCAGCCAGCTGTACAAGACCCAGGACGGCTGGATCTTCATCATGTGCAACAAGGACAAGTTCTGGGGCCTGCTGGCGCAGGCGATCGGCAAGCCGGAATGGGCCGACGCGCCGGAATACAGGAGCTTCAAGGACCGGCTCGCCAACCGCGACCGCCTGACGGCGGAACTGGATGCCGTGCTGCAGGCCAGGACCACCGACGAGTGGATGAAGCTGTTTGCCGGCAAGGTGCCGGCGGCCCCGGTCTATGACATCAGACAGGCGCTGGACAGCGATTTCGTGGCGGAGCAGGAGCGGCTGCTCGAATTCGACCACGCCAGCGGCCCGGTCCGCATGGTGGCTTCGCCGGTGCGCGCCGGGACGTGGAGGTAGCGGTCGACGAGGCCGGGGAGGTGGACCGACATCAGCCGCCGCGCGTCCTGCGCCGCGGGGTCGAGGTCGGGGACCCGCTCGAG
>JAJAZH010000350.1 GCA_026785815.1 Ramlibacter sp.
GAGAGCTTCAAGGGACTGCAGGACCGGTTTGGCAATCCCGCCGCCGTGACGACAGTCAAGAAATTCGGGGGCGAAGGTCATGGCTGACGGCTTTCTCGGGCGCTGGTCGAAGCGCAAGCTCGATGCCAAGGACGGCAAGCCGCTGGAAGCGGAACCCGAGCAGCCTGGCATTGCAACGCCCGGCGGGATCGCGGCTCCCGACGCGGCCTTGCCCGATCCCGGCCTGCGCCGGGAAGACAATAGCAGCGCGCCGGAAGCGCCGCCGCCCCTGACCCTGGAAGACGCCCAGGCGCTCACGACTGAATCGGACTTCCGCCCATTCGCGGCCCGCGGCGTCGCGCCGGAAGTGCAGAACGCCGCCATGAAAAAGCTGTTCAGCGATCCGCATTTCAATGTGATGGACCGTCTCGACACCTATATCGACGACTACTCGCTGCCCGACCCGATCCCGCGCGAAATGCTGCGCCAGCTGGCCAGCGCCAAGTTCCTGGGCCTGTTCGACGAAGAAGAAAAGCAGGAAGCCGAGGAAGCGGCGCGGCTGGCAAGGGAAGCTGCGGATAACCCCACAACCCAAACCGTGGCACAGTCTGCGGCGGCGCCCGCAGTACCCCCCGCCCTTACCCATGACGACCCTGATATGCGATTGCAACCAGACGATGCCCCTCCAGGAAAAGAGCCTGGGAGCAGCGCTGCATGAGGAGCTGACGCTCCATTCGACCCTGTGCCGGCGTGAAGCCGGCGCTTTCCAGCAAGCGATCCGGACCGGTGCTGAAGTGGTCGTGGCCTGCACCCAGGAGAAGCGGCTGTTTGCCGAACTGGCTCAGGCAACCGAAGGCGCGGTCTCGCCGATCCGCTTCGTCAACATCCGCGAAACCGGCGGCTGGAGCCGCGACGCCAGCCAGGCCATGCCCAAGCTGGCGGCCCTGCTCGCCGCAGCCCACCTGCCCGAAGCCGAACCGGTTCCAACGGTCACCTACAAGAGCAGCGGCCGGCTGCTGGTCATCGGCGCGCTGGACCAGGCCGAGCGCGCCGCCGCCATGCTGTCGGACGTGCTCGACGTCACCGTATTCGCCCAGGGCGGCGTCGGCGCCCAGGAGCGGCGCTGGCCGGTACTGGCCGGAACGATCGATCAGCTGACCGGCTGGTTGGGGGCGTTCGAGCTCCAGTTTTCGCAGGGCAACCCGATCGACCTGGATTTGTGCACCCGCTGCAACGCCTGCGTCACCGCTTGCCCGGAGGGCGCGATCGGCCTGGACTACCAGGTGAAGGCCGAAAGCTGCACCGACCACCGGGCCTGCGTCGCAGCCTGCAAGGTGGCCGGCGCGATCGATTTCAGCCGGCCGGTGCAGTCGCATCAGGAAAAATTCGACCTGGTGCTGGACCTGCGCGCCGGGTCGGCCTTCACCCGGCACGCCCCGCCGCAGGGCTATTTTCACTGGGATGGGAGCGACCTGCAGACGCTGCTGAAGCTGCGGGAGCTGGTCGGCGAGTTCGAGAAGCCGAAATTCTTCGTCTACAAGCAAAAGCTCTGCGCTCACAGCCGCAATGAAACGGTGGGCTGCAACGCCTGCATCGAGATCTGTTCGGCCGAGGCGATCAGCAGCGAGAAGTCGCGCCAACAGATCAAGGTCAATCCGAACCTCTGCGTTGGTTGCGGCGCCTGCACCACGGTGTGCCCGACCGGCGCGCTGACCTATGCCTATCCTCGGGCCGGCGAGCAGGGCCTGAAGTTCCGCACCCTGCTGTCCACCTACGCGGCTGCGGGCGGCAAGGACGCCGTGCTGTTGCTGCACAGCCAGGAGAAGGGCACTGCGCTGGTGGAAGAGCTCGGGCGCGCGGCCCAGTTGAAGCGGGCGGCTGGCGTTCCGGCCAACGTGATTCCAGTCGCGCTCTGGCACACCGCCAGCACCGGCATCGATCTGTGGCTGAGTGCAGTCGCTTTTGGCGCCAGCCAGGTCGCCGTGCTGACCACCGACGAAGAGGCGCCGCAGTACATCGACGGGCTGAAGGCCCAGATGGCTGTGGCCCAGGCGATCCTGAACGGCCTCGGCTACAGCGGCACCCACCTGCAACTGCTTTGGGCCAACACGCCCGCCGAACTGGATGCGTCACTGGCGGCTTTGGGCCAGACCCGCCAGGTCGGCCCGAAGCTCGCGGCACGCTTTGCGGTTGCCCAGGAAAAGCGCAGCACGCTCGAGATGTCGCTCGATCACCTGATCGAGCATGCCAGCTTGCGGCCGGAGTCGATCGCCCTGCCGGCGAGCGGCTCGCCGTTCGGCAGCGTGCTGGTCGACAAGGACAAATGCACCTTGTGCCTGAGCTGCGTCAGCGCCTGCCCGGCCAGCGCGCTGCAGGACAACCTGATGCTGCCGCAGCTGCGCTTCATCGAAAAGAACTGCGTGCAGTGCGGTCTTTGCGCCAGCACCTGTCCCGAAGATGCCATCACGCTGCAACCGCGCCTGCTGCTGACGCCGCAACGCAAGGAGGCCAGGGTGCTCAACGAGAGCCAGCCCTATGGCTGCATCCGCTGCGCCAAGCCCTTCGGCACGCTCAAGGCGATCGAAGCCATGCTGGGCAAGCTGGCGGGCCATTCGATGTTCCAGGGCGCCGCGCTCGAGCGGCTGAAGATGTGCAGCGACTGCCGCGTCATCGACATCTACTCGGCTGAGAACGAGGCAAAGATCACCGATTTGTGAGACCTGGGGTCAGGTCCCAATTCAGGACAAATCATTCAACGGCGACCAACCATGGCGAACGAATTTTGATACCCCGGGGTCAGATCCCAATTCCGGACCAACGACTTCCACGGCGACCAACAAGGGTGAACGAAATTGGGCTCTGACCCCGGCACTTCAATGAACCCGATCCCACAGTCCTCCGCGCTGGATGAAGAGACTGCACGCGCCGAGATTTATGGCGTGCTGGCACAGCTCTTTTACTCGGCGCCGGAGCCCCAGTTCCTGGAAGCGCTGCGCGTCGCCGCGACCGAAGCCCCGGCCGCCGGCGGTTTCCTCGAGGAGCCCTGGCGCGAGCTGGTCGCCAGCGCACGCGCGCTGGACGACGCGGCGATCGCCCGCGAGTACGACGCCCTGTTCGGTGGCGTCGGCAAGCCCGAGATCTACCTGTTCGGCTCACACTACCTGAGCGGGTTCCTCAACGAGCGGCCGCTGGTCAGGCTGCGGTCCGACCTGGCGGCGCTCGGATTGGTGCGCGACGAAGGCATGTCCGACACCGAAGACCACATCGCCTACCTGAGCGAAGTGATGCGCTACCTGATCGCCGGCGACGACGTCGCGGTCGCGAACCTGGCGCGGCAAGCCGAGTTCTTCGCCACCCACTTGCAGCCTTGGGTGGCGCGTTTGTGCGAGACCATCCAGGGCCATCCGAAGGCCAGGTTCTACGCGGCGGTCGCGGCCTTCACCGCCGCTTTTGCCGGCGTCGAGGCCCAGGGCTTCGACATGCTCGATTAGCGCAGGCGGCTTAGGGATTTCCCTTCAGTTGAGCAAATCAATCGGGCGGTCAAACTGCTACATTTGAAGAGCACAGAAGTTTTACATCCGTTGGGAAGCAGGAGACAGACATGAGCCAGCCACACAGCAAGCTATCGCGCCGGACCTTGTTCGCCGGTGCCGCAACAGCAGGGGCCGCCGCTGCAGCCGTCGCCCTGATTCCGTCCGCAGTGGTCGAGCCGACGGCGCCGGCCGTCTCGGGCTTGAAGCCGCCACCCGAGCGCGGCGGTGGCTACCAGCTCACCGAGCGCGTCAAGCAGTACTACCGAAGCACCCTCATCTAACTCCCTTTGCTGGAGAGCACCATGTTGTTGACCAAGAAATCGGGTGTCGCCCAGGCTGGCGCGCGCTCCCCGTTCGTGCACAGCCTGCAGCGCGGACTGTCGAAAGCCCTGCCCACCATGGACCGCCGCGCCTTCCTGCGCCGTTCAGGGCTGGGAGTCGGCGTCGGTATCGCCGCTTCGCAGCTGTCGCTGGTGAAGAAAGCCGGTGCTGCTCAGACCACGACCAGCGCCATCGGCTCCGGAAAGATCGAAGTCAAGCGCACCATCTGCAGCCACTGCTCGGTGGGCTGCGCGATCGATGCGGTGGTCGAGAACGGGGTCTGGGTCCGCCAGGAGCCGGTGTTCGATTCGCCGATCAACCTCGGCGCGCACTGCGCCAAAGGCGCCGCGATCCGCGAGCACGGCCATGGTGAGTTCCGCCTGCGCTATCCGATGAAAC
>JAJAZH010000351.1 GCA_026785815.1 Ramlibacter sp.
CCCCCGCCCGCCCACGACGACGACAGCCCCGTGGGCTACTTCATCCCGGACACCACCACCACCGCGCCTATCGACGGGGGTAGGCAGGCCGGCCGGCGCGACGTGGTCAAGGACATCCTGGACAGCCTGACGCCGCGCGAAGCCAAGGTGCTGCGGATGCGCTTCGGCATCGAGATGAGCACCGACCACACGCTGGAAGAAGTCGGCAAGCAGTTCGACGTCACCCGCGAGCGGATCCGCCAGATCGAGGCCAAGGCCCTGCGCAAGCTCAAGCACCCGAGCCGCTCGGACAAGCTGCGCAGCTTCATCGACACGCTGTAACGCATGGATTGCGGGTCAAGCCCGCAATGACAATCCAGGTTGTCATCCCGGCCTTGAGCCGGGATCCATGCCGCCCTCAGCCCCAGGAGCGCGTCATCAGTTCGCGCGGTGAGCGGCACCTACAATCCGTCAACACCCGCCGGAGCGCCAGCCATGCACCCCTCTTCCACCGGCGCCGCCCTGCGGCCCGAAACGCTGGCCGGCCTCAAGCGGGTCAGCACCGCCACCCTGTGCACCTGCCTGTTCAAGCGCGGCCTGCGCAACCAGATGGTCCAGAACGTGCACCCGGTCGGCAGCTACACCGACAACATGGTGGGCCCCGCCTTCACGTTGCGCTACATGCCGGCGCGCGAAGACTTGAACACGATCGAAGTGTTCCGCGACCGCGCGCATCCGCAGCGCAAGGCGATCGAGGATTGCCCGCCGGGCGCCGTGCTGGTGATCGACAGCCGCAAGGATGCGCGCGCCGCCTCGGCCGGCGGCATCCTGGTCGGACGGCTGCTGGCGCGCGGCGTTGCCGGCGTGGTGACCGACGGCGGCTTGCGCGACTCGGCCGACATCGCCAGGCTGGCGATCCCGGCTTTCCACCAGCGCCCGGCCGCGCCGACCAACCTCACCTTGCACCAGGCCATCGACATCAATGTGCCGATCGGCTGCGGCGATGCGCCGGTGTTCCCGGGCGACATCGTGGTCGGCGACGCGGACGGCGTGGTCATCCTGCCGGCGCACATGGCGGACGAACTGGCGCTCGAAGCGGTGGAGATGACAGCCTTCGAGGATTTCGCGGCCGAGCAGGTCGCCAGCGGCCGCTCGATCATGGGCCTGTACCCCGCCACCGATCCGCAGACTCCGGGCGAGTTCGCCGCCTGGCGCAAGGCCAGGGGCCGCTGACGGCAGCGCATGGACCGGCGCTTAAGATCGGAGCGCCAATGTCTGTCCTTTCAACTCCCGCGCTGGCGCTGCGCGCGGCCAACCGGCGCGGCATCGCCGCCATGTCCTTCGCCATGGCCAGCTTCGTCACCAACGACGCGCTGGTGAAATACGTCAGCCAGTCGCTGGCGCCGTCGCAGCTGATCTTCATCCGCGGGCTGTTTGCCACGGCGCTGCTGCTGGCCGTCGCCCATGCGATGGGAGCGACGCGCCAGATCGGCCTCATGCTGCAGCGCCGGGTGCTGTTGCGGGCACTGCTCGATGCGCTGGCGACGCTGACCTACCTGAGCTCGCTGTTCCACCTGCCGCTGGGCAATGCCACCGCGATCAACATGGCGACGCCGCTGTTCATCACGCTGTTCGCGGTGCTGGCGCTCGGCGAGCGGGTGGGCGCCGGGCGCTGGCTGGCGATCGCGACCGGCTTCACCGGAGTGTTGCTGGTGGTCCAGCCCAGCACGTCCGCATTCAACGCCTATGCCCTGCTCTGTCTCGGCGGCACCGTGCTGCATGCGGCGCGCGACCTGATGACGCGAACGATCTCGATGAGCGTGCCGTCGATCCTGATCACCGTCAGCACCGCGGTGGCGGTGACGCTCTTCGCCGGCGCCTGGAGCCTGCTGCAGCAATGGCAGCCGATCACCTGGCAGCACCTCGGGCTGCTGGCCGCCGCCAGCGTGTTCCTTTCCGGCGGCTACTACCTGCTGATCAACAGCATGCGCGAAGGCGAGATGAGCGTGATCGCCCCATTCCGCTACACCGGCCTGCTGTTCGCGCTGGTGTTGGGATATGTCGTCTGGGCGGACGTGCCGAACACCGTGGCCTGGTGCGGCATCGCCCTGCTGGTCGGCGCTGGCCTGTATGTGTTGCACAGCGAAAGGGCGCGGGAGCGGGTGGCGCTCGACGCTGCGGCGGACTGAGGCGGTGTGCATGGATCCCGGGGCGAGCCCGGGATGACATCGTCAGGCGACAGGCGGACTAGCTCGACGAGCCGAAGAAGAAACTCTCTTCGACGATCTTGCCGCCTTTGCCGGTGTACAGGCCGACCTCGTCCATGCTCATGCGCTTGCCGCCCTTGGGCGCAGCCATCGCCTCAGAACTCCTCGGTGTCGACCTCGTTGCGGCTTTGCTCGCTGTAGCGGTTGCCATGGATCGACTGCGGACTGAGCAGGGCCTCGGCCCGGGCGATCAGGTCGGCGCTCAGCTTCACATCGACCGCGGCAAGGTCTTCGCGCAGGTGGTCGACGTTGGTGGTGCCGGGGATCGGAACGATGAAGGGCGCACGGTGCAGCAGCCAGGCCAGCGCGAACTGGGCCGGCGTGCAACCGGCCTCCTGAGCCAGCGACTTGTAGGGCGGCAGCAGCTTCAGGTTGGCGGCGTAGTTCTCCGGCTCGAAGCGCGGCATGGTCTTGCGGATGTCCTTCGCACTCAGTGCTTCGACGTCGTGCAGCGTGTCGCACAGAAAGCCGCGGGCCACCGGGCTGAAGGCAACGAAGGTGACGCCGATCTCCCGGCAGGCCTGCAGCACGCCGATCTCCGGGTTGCGCGTCCACAGCGAATATTCGGTTTGCACCGCGCCGATCGGATGCACCGCATGGGCTTTGCGCAAGGTGCCGGCCGACACTTCCGACAGGCCGAGCGAGCGCACCTTGCCTTGCCGCACCAGGTCGGACATCGCGCCGACGCTGTCCTCGATCGGCACCTTCTTGTCCCAGCGGTGCAGGTAGTAAAGGTCGATCACGTCGGTCTGCAGCCGGCGCAGGCTGTCCTCGCAATTCTTGCGGATGGTTTCCGGCCGGCCATCGATCACGCGCCGGACGACGTTGTCTTCTCCGGTCACCCCCGCCATGCCGCCCTTGCTGGCCAGCGTGAACTTGCTGCGATGCGGCTTCAGCACCCGGCCGACCAGCGTCTCGTTGGCGCCGAAGCCGTAGAGGGCCGCGGTGTCGAACAGCGTGACGCCGGCATCGAGCGCGGCCAGCAGCACCCGCTCGCCCTGCTCCGCCGACGGCGGCGTACCATACGCGTGGCTCAGGTTCATGCAGCCCAGGCCGATGGCGCTGGCCTGGAAAGGTCCCAACTGGCGTTGCTGCATCAGGCCCCCAGCTGCTGTTCGAGCTGGTGCAGCACCTGGTAGCAGGGCAGCACCTGCGCCACGCTGGCGTTCGGCTCCCGGCCCTGCTCGATCGCGGCGAAGAACTCGCGGTCCTGCAACTCGATGCCGTTCATCGACACAGCCACCTTCGAAACGTCGATCTTTTCTTCCTTGCCTTCTTTGCTCGATTGCGCCAGGTCGTCGTAGCGCGCGATGTAGGTCGCCGTGTCGCCGATGTAGCGAAAGACGGTGCCCAGCGGCCCGTCGTTGTTGAAGCTCAAGCTCAGCGTGCAGATCGCGCCGTTGGCTGCCTTCAGCTGGATGCCCATGTCCATCGCGATGCCCAGCACCGGGTGGATCGGGCCCTGGATGGCGTTGGCC
>JAJAZH010000352.1 GCA_026785815.1 Ramlibacter sp.
TCCGGGATGACAGACTTCGGGGTGACAGACTTCGAGGTGACAGACTTCGAGGATGACAGACCACTCGGATGACAGACGGTCAGATGACAACCCCATGCGGCGACAGACCTCGACGATGAAGCTGACTCACATCCAGGCCGTCCTGCTGATGGTCGCGGTGACCTTGATGTGGTCGACCGCGGGCGTGATCACGCGCCATCTGGAGCATGCGCGCAGCTTCGAAGTCACCTTTTGGCGCAGCTTCTTCACGCTGCTGTCCCTGCTGGTGATCCTGCCGTTCTTCCAGGGGCGGGCCGTATTCGCGAAGATCCGCCACGGCGGCCGCGCCTTCTGGCTGTCCGGCGTTTGCTGGAGCGTGATGTTCACCGCTTTCATGGTGGCCCTCACCCTCACCAGCGTCGCCAACGTCCTGGTGACACTGGCGCTGGGCCCGCTGTTCACGGCACTGATCGCCCGCATCTTCATCGGCCACCGGATCGCGCCCCGGACCTGGGCTGCGATTGTCATGGCCGGTGTCGGCATCGCCTACATGTACGCAGCACAGGTGTCCGGCGGCCAGCTGGCAGGGACGCTGGTGGCGCTTTGCGTTCCCCTTGCCGGCGCGGTCAACTGGACGGTGACCCAGCGCTCGCATGCCCAGGGCCAGGACATCGACCTGGTGCCCGCCGTGCTGGTGGGCGCGCTCATTTCTTCGGTCGTCACCTTGCCGCTGGCGATGCCGCTGCAGGCCTCGGGTCACGACATCGCGCTGCTGGCGTTGCTGGGACTGGTGCAGCTGGCGATTCCCTGTGCCCTGTCGGTCGTGTGCGCGCGGGTGCTCAAGGCGCCCGAGATCGCGCTGCTGGCGCTGCTGGAAATCATCTTCGGGATCCTGCTGGCCTGGGTCGGCGCCAATGAAGTGCCGACCCGGGCAGTGCTGATGGGCGGCGCGCTGGTCATCGGTGCCCTGGTGGTGAACGAGCTGGTGGGGTGGCGGCAACGCGCATGACCGAACTGCAATCCGAAGTGCAGGCCGAAGTCCGGGGGCATATCGGCTTGCTCACCCTGAACCGACCGCGGGCGCTGAATGCGCTGTCGCTGGGGATGATTCGCCAGCTGGCAGCCGCGCTGCTGGCCTGGCGCGACGACCCGGCCGTCCACGCAGTGGCAATCCGCGGCATGGGCAAGGACGCCGCGAGCGCCGCCGGCAGCCGACCGTTCGGCATCTTCTGCGCCGGCGGCGACATCCGTTTCTTCCACCAGGCCGCGCTGGCTGGCAATCCGGAGCTGGAAGATTTCTTCACCGAGGAGTACCAGCTCAATCATGCGGTCCACACCTTCCCCAAACCCTACCTGCCGTTTCTCGACGGCATCGTGATCGGCGGTGGGATGGGCATTGCAGGCCACGGCCGCAGCCCGAGCCGGATGCGCATCGTTACCGAGCGAACCCGGATGTCGATGCCCGAGACCCTGATCGGCCTGTGCCCCGATGTCGGCGGCGGTTACTTCCTCTCGCGCTGCCCGGGGCGCATCGGCGAGTTCCTGGCGTTGACGGGGCGGGCGATCGACGGGAGCGAGGCGCTCGCCGCAGGGCTCGCGGACCACCTTGTGAATTCCTCGTCGCTGCCCGATTTGTGGGAAGCGCTGGCGGACGGCGGGCTGCGCGGGTTCGAGGCGCTGCTGCGCGAACTGACGGTCCAGAGCGCGGCAACATCCTTTCCGCAGCAGGTGGACATCGATCGCATCTTTTCGCTGCCCACCCTGCCTGCGATCGTCGCTGCGCTGGAAGCAGACGACTCATCCTGGGCCGGCGAAACGGCAGCCGCGTTGCGCAAGCGCTCGCCGTTGATGCTGCATGTGACGCTGGAACAGCTGCGGCGGGGCCGCACGATGGAGATGACCGGGGTCCTGCGCATGGAGCGCGACCTGGTGCGTCGCTGCTTCCATCGGCAAGCTGGCGGCGCCAGCGAAACAGTCGAGGGCATCCGCGCCCTGGTGATCGACAAGGATCACCGTCCGCAATGGTCGCCGGCGCGGATCGAGGACGTCAGGCCGCAGGACGTGGCAGCGTTCTTCGAGAGTCCGTGGCCGGTGTATTCGCATCCTTTGCGCCACCTGAACCTGTGATGGCCTCAACGGGCCGCGCGTAAGATCACGGCTCCCCAATCCACAGGTATTGCTTCGATGTTGCCCGCCGCATGAGCCCCCAGCCCAGCCCCGATGAATTTTCGTGGAACGACGGTTTCCTGCTCGGTTATCCGCCCATGGACGCCGTCCACGAGGAGTTCGTCGGCCTGGTCGGAGCCATGAAAACCGCTTCCGACGCGGATCTGCCCGCCCTGCTCGACCGGTTCGCCGTGCATGCCAAGGACCACTTCCAGGCCGAGGACGCGTGGATGGAGCAAACGGACTTTCCCGCCCGCGAGTGCCATGTCGGCGAGCATGCTGCGGTTTTGAGTTCCGTCATGGCGGTCCAGCAACAACTCAAGGACGGCGGGGATTGCACGTCGGCGCGCCGGCTGGTGACCCACCTCGAGGCCTGGTTCCCCGGTCACGCCGACTACCTGGACGCAGCCCTGTCCCACTGGATGTGCAAGCTGCGCTGGGGCGGCAAGCCGGTCGTGGTCCGCCGCAACTTGCCGGGAAGCGCTGCGGCCGTCCGGGCCCCCGAATGATCGGGATCAGTGTGGAGGCTGGCGTCGACGCCGTCAGCGGCTGCGGCTTTTCATCGCGCGTTCCACTTCGCGCTTGCCTTCACGGTCCTTGATGGTGTCGCGCTTGTCGTGCTCGGCCTTGCCCTTGGCCAGCGCGATCTCGCACTTCACCTTGCCGCCCTTCCAGTGCAGGTTCAATGGAACCAGCGTGTAGCCCTTCTGCTCGATCTTGCCGGTCAGCCGGCGGATCTGCTCCTTGTGCAGCAACAGCTTCTTGGTCCGCACCGAATCGGGCGTGATGTGGGTGGAGGCCGAGTGCAGCGGATTGATCTGGCAGCCGATCACGAACATCTCGCCATTGCGGATCACGACATAGCCGTCGGTGAGTTGCACCTTGCCTTCGCGCAGGGACTTCACCTCCCAGCCTTCCAGCACCAGGCCCGCCTCGAACTTCTCCTCGAAGAAGTAGTTGAACGCAGCCTTCTTGTTGTCGGCGATCCGGGTCGAGGCGTCGGGTTTTTTATTTGTGGCCATGCTGTAGAGGTAGGGGCGCAATCCTGGGCTTGAAGGGGCTTCTTACAATCGGTCCGCCGGGGGCGCGATTCTACGTTGGTGGGCGTTCCAGGGTCGATCCATGAAAACAGTCCAAAAATCAGTCCTCATCTGGTACACCGCGCAGGAAATGTTCGCCTTGGTGACCGACGTCGCCAGCTATCCGCAGTTCCTGCCGTGGTGCGACCATGCCAAGGTACTGGAGCAGGGCGACAGCAGCATGCTGGCCGAGGTCGGCATCGCCTTCGCCGGGATCAAGCAGACGTTTACCACCCGCAACCAACACGTCCCTGGGCGCAGGGTCGACCTGAAACTGGTGAGCGGGCCGTTCTCGAACCTCGACGGGCGCTGGACCTTCACGCCGGTGGGCGACGGGACGCAGCGCGCATGCAAGGTCGACCTGGAACTGCATTACGGCTTCCGGAACCTGGCGCTGTCCGCGCTGGTCGGCCCGGTCTTCGACCGCATCGCCGGCAGCCTGGTCGACGCTTTCGTCAAGCGGGCCGAGCAGGTGTATGGCTGACACCAGCCGTCCCGGGCACCCGCCGGACCAGCGCGACGTGCCCGAACTGAGTGTGACCGTCGTCTATTCACCCGGCCCGCGCCAGCTGAGCGAATGGGCGGGCAAGCTCCCGCACGGGGCGACCGTGCTGCAAGCCCTCCAGTCCAGCGCAGCGAGCCAGGTCATTCCCGCGTTCGTCATCAACGCCGCCAGCCTTGGTGTCTGGGGCCGCAAGGCGGAGCCCGGCCAGTTGCTGTGCGAGGGCGATCGGGTGGAGGTCTACCGGCCGCTTCGGGTTGACCCGAAGGTGGCGCGGCGGGAGCGCTTTCGCGCACAAGGTGCAAGGACGACCGGACTGTTCGCCAACAAA
>JAJAZH010000353.1 GCA_026785815.1 Ramlibacter sp.
CATCCTGACCATCGTCCCGATGTTCCTTGGAAACGGACGTCACGCTCGCGAAGACCTGCCGCTCCTGCTGGACCAGGTCCGATCCCAACACCCTGAGGTCCGCTTCGTGCTGCAGCCGGCCGTGGGAGAAGACCCTCGGCTGTTGGATCTGCTTGCAAAGATCGCGCTGGCATAATGAACTTCTTCTTTAGTAGAAATTCGGTATGAATCTCCATCAGTTCCGATTCGTGCAGGAAGCCGCGCGCCGCAACCTGAACCTCACGGAGGCGGCCAAGGCTCTCCACACCTCTCAGCCCGGAGTGTCCAAGGCCATCATCGAGTTGGAGGAAGAGCTTGGCGTGGAGATTTTCGCGCGCCACGGCAAGCGCCTGAAGCGGATCACGGAGCCGGGCCAGCATGTGCTCAAGAGCATCGAGCTGATCATGCGCGAGGTCGGCAATCTCAAGCGGATCGGCGAGCAGTTCAGTGCGCAGGACAGCGGCACCCTGTCGATTGCCACCACCCACACCCAGGCCCGCTACGTGCTGCCGGTGCCCGTCGCCAGGCTGCGCGAGGCCTACCCCAAGGTCAATGTGAGCCTGCACCAGGGCTCGCCCGACCAAGTGGCCCGGATGGTGATGGACGAAGTGGCCGAAATCGGCATCGCCACCGAGTCGCTGTCCGACTACAAGGACCTGGTCACCCTGCCCTGCTACGAATGGCAGCACGTGCTGGTGCTGCCGCTGGCGCACCCGCTGGCGAAAAAGGAACGGATCTCGCTGGAAGACCTGGCAGCCGAACCAATCATCACCTACCACCCGTCGTTCACCGGCCGCACGCGCATCGACACCGCCTTCGCCGCGCGGAAACTGGAGCCGCGGATCGCGCTCGAGGCGATCGACTCGGACGTGATCAAGACCTACGTCCGGCTGGGCCTGGGCATCGGCATCGTGGCCGAAATGGCGGTGCGCGACGACGGCAGCAACACCGACCTGGCGACCCGTCCGCTGGGACACCTGTTCGGCCAGAATGTGGCCCGGGTGGCCTTCAAGCGCAGCGCCTACCTGCGCAATTTCGTCTTCAAGTTCGCCGAGCTGCTCTCGGACCGCCTGGACCGCAACCTGATCGCCAAGGCCATGACCGGCCATGTGACCGACTATGAATTATGAAACCTCGGGGACAGATCTTCAGCTCTGTCCCCGACTGATTAACTTGCGGGACAGACCTTCAGCTCTGTCCTCAACATCATGAACGAGCGCACGCCGACCCTGCAGTCGAAATTCCCCGCCATGGGGACCAACATCTTCACCGTGATGTCGGCGCTCGCGGCCGAGAAAGGCGCCGTCAACCTGGGCCAGGGCTTTCCGGACTTCGACTGCGATCCGGCCCTGGTGCAGAACGTCACCGACGCCATGACCAGCGGCCTGAACCAGTACCCGCCGATGACCGGCATCGCGCCGCTGCGCGAAGCGATCTCGGCCAAGGTCGAGGCGGTGTACGGCCGCCGCTACGACCCGGTGACTGAGATCACCGTGACCGCCGGCGCCACCCAGGCCATCATCACGATCATCCTGGCTGTCGTGCGTCCAGGCGATGAGGTGATCGTGCTGGAGCCATGCTACGACAGCTACGTGCCGAACATCGAACTGGCCGGTGGCATCGCGGTGCGGGTGCCGCTGACGCCAGGCACGTTCCGGCCCGACTTCGACAAGATCGCCGCGGCGCTCGGCAGCCGGACTCGCGCCATCGTCATCAACACGCCGCACAACCCGAGCGCCACGGTCTGGAGCCGGGACGACATGCTCAGGCTGCAGGAGTTGCTGGCTCCCACCGACGCATTGCTGATCAGCGACGAGGTGTACGAGCACATGGTGTTCGACGGCGAACCGCACCAGAGCGCCACCCGCTTTCCCGGCCTGGCAGCCCGTGCCTTCGTGGTTTCGAGCTTCGGCAAGACTTACCACGTGACCGGCTGGAAGGTCGGTTATGTCGCCGCGCCGGCGGTCCTTTCGGCAGAGTTCCGCAAGGTCCACCAGTTCAATGTGTTCACGGTCAACACGCCGGTGCAGCACGGGCTGGCCAGTTACATGCGCAATCCGCGGCCGTACCTGGAACTGCCGGCCTTTTACCAGCGCAAACGCGACCTGTTCCGCGACGGCTTGAAGCGGACCCGCTTCCAGCTGCTGCCCAGCCAGGGGACCTATTTCCAGTGCGTCGGCATTTCCGATGTGACCCAGCTCGGAGAGGTGGACTTCTGCCAGTGGCTGACGCGGGAGGTCGGCGTCGCTGCGATTCCGCTCTCGGCTTTCTATGCCGAGGGCTTCGACCAGCGGGTGGTGCGCTTCTGTTTCGCCAAGAAGAACGAGACCTTGAACCAGGCGCTGGACCGGCTCGCGAAACTCTGAGCGGCAGCCGGGCGGGGCGTCAGCACTGCACCGGGTTGCGGCAGAACTTCTCCAGCTCCCGCACGACCGCCTGCCCGGTCACCGCATTGCGCGCCTTCGGTCCGACCTCCAGGCTCAGCTTGGCTTCGTACTTGCGAAAGAAATCGTCGAACAGCTCGCCGCCGAGCGTGCCCCACGCGGTCAGCGTGTCGGTTTTGGCATTGTGTTCGAGCAACACGGCGCACAGCGGCTGCGGGGCTGGCCCGCTCAACACCTCTGCGCCTTTGGCGGGGTCGTACTGGCTGTGGTCGGCGCAGCAATGGATCAGGTGGTCCTGCACGCCACTCCGGGCCCGGGTCTTGCGAAAACTGATGAAGCTGATGTCGCGCGTCGGGTAGACCAGTTTGTGCGCGCAGATCGCGCTGTACGCGACGATGCTGCGCTGGGCGCCGACGCCTCCGGGCCAGGTATAGGAGTCGTTGTTGCGAAGGCTCAGGGCCTGCGGCAGGGCCGGCTTTTCCAGCTGCAGCAGGAACACCGGCGTCGCTTCGAACGGATAGTGAAAAACGTAATTCGACAGCGGGCGCAGCTTCGACGCCCGCATCGGATCGCCCAATTCGTCGATCAGCAGCACCCGCGAATAAGATTTGGGTCTCGCATCAGCTGCAAAAGCAGGCCATGTGGCCACTGACGTGGCGCAGGCCGCGCCTGCAGTGCAAGTTTCGATGAAGCCGCGACGGTCCATGCCACCCCCATTTGGTTGGGTCGAAATTAACGGTGCTTCGCGCCGATGTCAAAGAAAATTCGCAGTGAATACGAAAGTGCGACAAAGCGCTGTAAAGCTGGTAACCGCAAATCATGCCGTCGGAACAGCTGCGTTACACCGGCTTTACGCTGCAGGCCGGGCTGTCCGGCTGGGTCGCCGTCGGGACCGCGACGGCGAAGGTGTGCTGAACCGCCTGGACCGCGATCGTGACGGCGACGGCGACGGAGTGAACAACCGGCGGGACGCTTACCCCAACAATCCCCGCCGCCGTTAAGCCCGCGCGAATCAGGAAAAAAACCGCCGTCATGGCGGTTTTTGACCGGGCGGC
>JAJAZH010000354.1 GCA_026785815.1 Ramlibacter sp.
CGGTTCCAGGCCGCGGTGGAGATCCTGGTCGAGATGGTCGACTCGCAGGCCAAGGGGATCGTGCACAACGCCCACAGCCGCAAGCTGGTGGCGCCACTCGCGCTGGTGTTGTTTGTCTGGATCTTCCTGATGAATGCGATGGACCTGCTGCCGGTCGACCTGCTGCCGCTGATCTGGGAAAAGATCTATGGCGCGACCGGACGCGATCCGCACAACGCCTACCTTCGCGTCGTGCCGACGGCCGACTTGTCGATGACCATGGGCCTGTCGCTCGGCGTGTTGCTGACCTGCCTGTACTACAACGTCAAGATCAAGGGGGCCGGCGGTTGGGCCCACGAACTGGTGACGGCTCCGTTCGGCACCAGCAAGAACCCGATCTTCGCGCTGCTGCTGGGTGTCGTGAACCTGGGCATGCAACTGATCGAGTTCGTCGCCAAGACCGTCTCGCACGGCATGCGACTGTTCGGCAACATGTATGCCGGCGAACTGATCTTCCTGCTGATCGCCATGATGGGCGGCGCCTGGTCGCTGACCGGCACCGGCATCGGCCTGGCGATCGGTCACATCATTGCCGGCACCGTCTGGGCGCTGTTCCACCTGATCATCATCACGCTGCAGGCCTTCGTGTTCATGATGCTGGCGCTGGTGTATCTGGGCCAGGCGCACGACGCCCACTGACCCGTGTCCTGGCCGTCTTGCCGCTTTTTTCTGTTTCCACTTTTTCTTTTCCGTTAACCAAAGTCCTTAGGAGCAATCATGGAAGTTATCAGTTTCACCGCACTGGCCGCCGGTCTGATCATCGGTCTCGGTGCCATCGGCGCCTGCATCGGCATCGGCATCATGGGCAGCAAGTACCTTGAATCGGCCGCCCGCCAGCCCGAGCTGATGAACGAGCTGCAGACCAAGATGTTCCTGCTGGCCGGCCTGATCGACGCTGCTTTCATCATCGGCACCGGTATCGCGCTGTGGTTCGCCACCGCCAACCCGTTCCTGGCCCAGATCGCCAACCTGCCGAAGTAATCGGCCGGTATCCGATCAACATCATTCCCCGGCGCATTCGCGCTCCGGGGCGAAGGATGAAAAAGTGAGCATCACCGCAACCCTCATCGTTCAGATGATCGTGTTCCTGATCCTGGTCGGGTTCACGATGAAGTTCGTGTGGCCGCCGATCGCCGCCGCGCTCGATGAGCGGGCCAGCAAGATCGCCGAGGGCCTCGCAGCCGCCGACAAGGCCAAGTCCGAATTGTCCGCCGCCAACCAGCGCGTGGAAGCGGAGCTGGCCAAGTCGCGCAACGAGACCGCGGCGCTGCTGGCAGATGCCGAGCGCCGGGGCCAGCAGATCGTCGAGGAAGCCAAGTCGCGTGCCACGGAAGAGGGCAACAAGGTCCTGGCCGCAGCCCGTGCCGAGGCCGAGCAGCAGAGCGTGCGCGCCCGCGAGGTCCTGCGTGAGCAGGTTGCCGCGCTGGCCGTGCGAGGCGCCGAGCAGATCCTGCGCAAGGAAGTCAACGCCGGCGTCCACGCCGAGCTGCTCAATCGCCTGAAGACCGAGCTGTAAGAAAACAAGGACAGGCCATGGCTGAACTCGCCACCATTGCAAGACCCTACGCCGAAGCTTTGTTCAAGGCGTCGCAGGCCGACCTCGAGGGCACGGCCGGCTGGCTGGAGCCGCTCGCGGCCGTCGCCGCCGACGGCCAGCTTCAGCAGCTGGCCGGCAATCCGAACGTTCGGCCGCAGCAGCTGTTCGACCTGATCGCCGGCGTGATGAAGCAGCCGCTGCCCAGCGCGGGGGCGAACTTCCTGCGCACGGTGATCGACAACGAACGGCTGACCGCTCTGCCCGAGATCGCCACCCAGTTCCGCGCGCTCAAGAACGGCCGCAGTGGCAGCTCGGACGCCGTGATCTACAGCGCCTTCCCGATCGACAGCGGCGCCCTCGGCGCGGTTGCACCGGCGCTGGAAAAACGGTTCGGCCGCAAGCTGAACCTGAGCGTGCAGGAAGATCCGTCCCTGATCGGCGGCATTCGCGTGGTCGTCGGAGACGAGGTGCTGGACACCTCGGTCAAGGCCCGTCTCGAACAAATGAAAGTCGCCCTAACCGCCTGACCGGCGGCCCCCGGCACAACCCCAAGGAAAGGAAAGAGTCATGCAACTCAATCCCGCAGAAATCTCTGAACTGATCAAGAGCCGCATCGAAGGCCTCGACGCCCGCGCCGACATCCGCAACCAGGGCACCGTGGTGTCGGTTGCCGACGGCATCGTGCGCATCCACGGCCTGTCCGATGCGATGCAGGGCGAGATGCTGGAATTCCCGCCGACCGCGGACGGCACGCCGACCTACGGCCTGGCCTTGAACCTCGAGCGCGACTCGGTCGGCTCGGTGATCCTGGGCGAGTACGAGCACATCTCGGAAGGCGACACCGTCAAGTGCACCGGCCGCATCCTGGAAGTGCCGGTCGGCCCCGAGCTGCTCGGCCGCGTGGTCAATGCGTTGGGCGCGCCGATCGACGGCAAGGGCCCGATCAACGCCAAGATGACCGACGTGATCGAGAAGGTCGCCCCCGGCGTGATCGCGCGCCAGTCGGTGAGCCAGCCGATGCAGACCGGCCTGAAGTCGATCGACTCGATGGTGCCGATCGGCCGCGGCCAGCGCGAGCTGATCATCGGCGACCGCCAGACCGGCAAGACGGCCGTCGCGGTCGACGCGATCATCAACCAGAAGGGTCAGAACATGACCTGCGTGTACGTCGCCATCGGGCAGAAGGCGTCCACGATCAAGAACATCGTGCGTTCGCTGGAGCAGGCCGGTGCGATGGAATACACCATCGTGGTGGCGGCTTCGGCTTCCGAATCGGCTGCCATGCAGTACGTCTCGCCGTACTCCGGCTGCACCATGGGCGAATATTTCCGCGACCGCGGCCAGGATGCGCTGATCGTCTATGACGACCTGTCCAAGCAGGCCGTGGCCTACCGCCAGGTTTCGCTGCTGCTGCGCCGCCCACCAGGCCGCGAAGCCTATCCCGGCGACGTGTTCTATCTCCACAGCCGTCTGCTCGAGCGCGCCGCGCGCGTCAACGAGAAGTACGTCGAGGACTTCACCAAAGGCGCAGTCAAGGGCAAGACCGGCTCGCTCACCGCGCTGCCGATCATCGAGACCCAGGCCGGCGACGTGTCCGCCTTCGTACCGACCAACGTGATCTCGATCACCGACGGCCAGATCTTCCTGGACACCAGCCTGTTCAACGCCGGTGTCCGCCCCGCCATCAACGCCGGTATCTCGGTGTCGCGCGTCGGCGGCGCCGCCCAGACCAACTGGATCAAAGGTCTGTCCGGCGGTATCCGTACCGACCTGGCGCAGTACCGCGAACTGGCCGCGTTCGCGCAGTTCGCCTCCGACCTGGACGAAGCCACCCGCAAGCAGCTCGATCGCGGCGCCCGCGTGACCGAGCTGCTCAAGCAGCCGCAGTACAGCCCGCTGCCGATCTCGCTGATGGGCGCCACGCTGTTCGCGGTGAACAAGGGCTACCTCGATGACGTCGATGTCAAGAAGGTCCTGCCCTTCGAGCACGGCCTGCACGCGTACCTGAAGGACAAGCACGCCGCCCTGCTCGGCACGATCGAGAAGAACGGCGCGAAGTGGGATGCCAAGCCCGCCAAGGATTCCGACAGCGACGAGAAGAAGGCCTTCAAGAAGGTCTGCATCGACGCCGAAGCGGAACTCAATGCCGCGGTCGCCGCGTTCAAGAAGACCTTCGCGTGACAGGTGGAGTCATGAGCGCAGCGCAGAACCGCTTCAAGCAAGCTCCGGCCCCCTCGGTGGGCAGAGCAGCCGGCTTGCCGGCAAACGTGGGGGCCTGTTAAATGGCAGCAGGCAAGGAAATACGCGGCAAGATCAAATCGGTGGAAAACACCAAGAAGATCACCAAGGCCATGGAAATGGTGGCCGCCTCCAAGATGCGCAAGGCGCAGGAGCGAATGCGCCACGCCAGGCCCTATAGCGACAAGGTGCGCAACATCGCGGCCAACCTCGGCAAGGCCAACCCGGAATACACCCATGCATTCATGAAGGTGAACGAGGCCAAAGCGGTCGGATTCATCGTCGTCACGACCGACAAGGGTCTGTGCGGCGGCATGAACACCAACGTGCTGCGGGCGGTGACCGCGAAGCTGCGCGAGCTGCAAGGCCAGGGCATCAACTCGCAGGCAGTGGCGATCGGCAACAAGGGCCTCGGCTTCCTGAACCGGATCGGCGCGCAGGTGGTCTCGCATGTCACCCAGCTGGGCGACACGCCGCACCTGGACAAGCTGATCGGGCCGGTCAAGGTGCTGCTGGACGCCTACGCGCAAGGCAAGGTCAGCGCTGTGTACCTGGGCTACACCCGCTTCATCAACACGATGAAGCAGGAGCCGGTGGTCGAGCAGTTGCTGCCGCTCACGGCGGAGTCGCTCAAGGCCGACGAGGGCAGCGTGGGCTGGGACTACATCTACGAGCCCGACGCCCAGGCGGTGATCGACGAGCTCCTGGTGCGTTACGTCGAGGCGCTGGTGTATCAGGCGGTGGCCGAGAACATGGCGTCCGAGCAGTCGGCGCGGATGGTGGCCATGAAGGCCGCCACCGACAACGCCGGCAGCGTGATCGGCGAACTCAAGCTGATCTACAACAAGACGCGTCAGGCGGCGATCACCAAGGAACTTTCCGAGATCGTCGCGGGGGCCGCAGCCGTCTAAGGCTGCTTTCCGAATACCGGTTTAATTTTTATTGGAGCGACAGATGGCTCAGGCGAATACCCAATCGAACCAAGGCGTTCAGGGCAAGATTGTTCAATGCATCGGTGCCGTGGTGGACGTCGAGTTCCCACGCGACCGGATGCCGCGGGTCTACGACGCCCTGAAGATGGAAGGCACCGCGTTGACGCTCGAAGTCCAGCAGCAGCTCGGCGATGGCATCGTGCGCACCATTGCTCTCGGTTCGTCCGACGGCTTGCGCCGCGGCAACATGGTCTACAACACGGACCAGCCCATCACGGTGCCGGTCGGCAAGGCCACGCTGGGCCGGATCATGGACGTGCTGGGCAATCCGATCGACGAGCGCGGGCCGGTGAGCACGGAGCTGACGGCTTCGATCCATCGCAAGGCTCCCGCGTACGACGAGCTGTCGCCCTCGCAGGAATTGCTGGAAACCGGCATCAAGGTGATCGACCTGGTGTGCCCGTTCGCCAAGGGCGGCAAGGTCGGCCTGTTCGGCGGCGCCGGCGTCGGCAAGACCGTGAACATGATGGAGCTGATCAACAACATCGCCAAGGCCCACTCCGGCCTGTCGGTGTTCGCCGGCGTCGGTGAGCGCACCCGCGAAGGCAACGACTTCTATCACGAGATGGCCGACTCCAAGGTGGTGGACCTGGAGAATCTGCCGAATTCGAAGGTGGCCATGGTCTATGGCCAGATGAACGAGCCGCCGGGCAACCGTTTGCGCGTCGCGCTGACCGGCCTGACGATCGCCGAGTCGTTCCGCGACGAAGGACGCGACGTGCTGTTCTTCGTCGACAACATCTACCGCTTCACGCTGGCCGGCACCGAAGTGTCCGCGCTGCTGGGCCGGATGCCTTCCGCCGTGGGCTACCAGCCGACGCTGGCCGAGGAAATGGGCCGCCTGCAGGAGCGGATCACGTCGACCAAGGTCGGCTCGATCACCTCGATCCAGGCCGTGTACGTGCCGGCCGACGATTTGACCGACCCGTCGCCCGCCACCACCTTCGCCCACCTGGACTCGACCGTGGTGCTCAGCCGGGACATCGCCTCACTGGGGATTTATCCCGCTGTGGACCCGCTGGACTCGACCAGCCGTCAGTTGTCCCCGGACGTGGTCGGCGAAGACCACTACAACACCGCCCGCTCCGTGCAGAACACGCTGCAGCGCTATAAGGAACTGCGCGACATCATCGCGATCCTGGGCATGGACGAACTGGCGCCGGAAGACAAGCTGGCCGTGGCCCGGGCCCGCAAGATCCAGCGCTTCCTGTCGCAACCGTTCCACGTCGCCGAAGTGTTCACCGGCTCGCCCGGCAAGTACGTTCCGCTGGCCGAGACCATCCGCGGCTTCAAGATGATCACCGCCGGCGAGTGCGATCACCTGCCGGAGCAGGCGTTCTACATGGTCGGCACCATCGACGAAGCCTTCGAGAAGGCCAAGAAAGTATGACCACCCCCGAAGCAGCTCACTGTGTGAGCTGCCTCCCCCTCAAGGGGGCAACACCAGCGGCCCGGCAAAGCCGGCTCCGCGGTGTTTCCCGAAGAGGCACGGCGTCAGGAGAGTCTCAATGAATACCATTCATGTCGATGTGGTCAGCGCCGAGGAGTCGATCTTCTCCGGCGAGGCCCGCTTCGTGGCCCTGCCCGGCGAAGCCGGCGAGCTGGGCATCTTCCCGCGCCACACGCCGTTGATCACCCGCATCCGGCCGGGCTCCGTGCGCATCGAGATGGCCGACGGTTCCGAGGAATTTGTCTTCGTCGCCGGCGGCATTCTGGAAGTGCAGCCGAACTGCGTCACCGTGCTGTCCGACACCGCGATCCGCGGCAAGGACCTGGACGAGGACAAGGCCAACAGCGCCCGTGCCGCCGCCGAGGAGGCGTTGCGCAATGCCAAGGGCGAGATCGATATCGCCAAGGCCCAGTCCGAGCTGGCGGTGCTGGCAGCGCAGATCCAGGCGCTGCGCAAGTACCGGCAAAAGAATTGACTTTGTGGGACAGACCACTGAAGCGTCAGCGCTGTGCTCTGTCCCCAACTGATCAATAAGAAGCGCTAAAAACCGCGCACTCGCAGCCCCGCTCGCAAGACCGGGGCTGTTTTTTGTTGGGAAGTCCGAAGACCAACAGCCGTCGATCAGGAGAAGCGTTCCGGCGCTTGCTTGATTGACCGCTGTCCGGTTTTCCTTAACCCAGCACCGGCTGGTCCGGCAACTCGTTGGGATTGACCTCGCCCGCTGCCAGCGGGAAGTGCTGTACCAGCAGCGCCGACACTTCTTCCAGCGCCTGGGTCAGTCCGTCTTCGAACCGGCCCTCCCGGAAAGCGCCGCCCATGCGCTGGACCAGCGCGGCCCATTCACTTGCGCTGACCCGCGCGTTCAGGCCACGGTCCGCCACGATCTCGATCGCGTGTTCGGCCAGCAGCAGGTAGATCAGCACGCCGTTGTTGTGTTCGGTGTCCCAGATCCGCAGCTTGCCGAACATGGTCACGGCCCGTTCGCGCGGCGTCGACTGGCGCCAGATGTAGCTGGTGGGCAGGCTGGCCTCGACACAGATCCGGATCTCGCCGCTGTGGCGGTTCTCGCTGGCGGCGACGCGACGCATCAGCCGCTCGACCAGCTCCGGCGGGACCGCCTTGCGCGAGTCGTCCTCATCCAGCCAGCGGTGGCGAAACAGCCGCATCAGTCGCGAGGATCCGGAACTGTTCGCCATCACCAGTCTCCCGACGCGCCGCCGCCGCCGAAGTCGCCGCCGCCACCCGAACTGAAGCCGCCACCTCCGCCACCGCCGGAAAATCCACCACCGCCGCCACCCGCACCCCAGCCGCCACCGTAGCCGATGCCGCCAAGCGCGCCGCCCACACCCGAGCGGCGATTTCCCAACATGCCGCCGAGCCCGCCGGCGAGCAGCGAGTACAGCAGCGCAGCCACCCCGGCCACCCCGGCGACGACCAGGCTGGCCGTCAGCAGCATCGCGATGCCCCCGACCGCGCCGCCGGTGGCCAGTGCCCCCAGCTTGCGCCCGAGCACCCCGCGCAAGACGGCGCCGCCGATCGGAACCGCGAAGAACAGGAAGATCGCGAGGTCCATCCAGTTGAAGCCGGAGCCACCCTGGGCGGAGCCGGTCC
>JAJAZH010000355.1 GCA_026785815.1 Ramlibacter sp.
GCGGCGCAGCCGCACCCGCTCGGTCTCGTTTTCCAGGCGCGAATCGAACGGGTCGACATTCACCGGCAGCTGGCGTTCGCGCCACAGGTAATAGAAAACGTCCTCGTAGCCGGCGCGGATGAAGTTGTCGGTCAGGTTCAACCGGCGGGCCAGCGTGGTGATGAATCGCTTCGCGTCCTCGCTGGTGTAGTGCGCAGGCTGGCCCTCGTCGGCGAACAGCGCCGGGTTGCCCCAGGCCGGCTGGCCGTCGGTGCGCCAGTAGATCGACAGCGCCCAACGCGGCAACTGCTCGCCTGGGTACCACTTGCCCTGGCCGAAATGCAGGAAGCCGCCCCGGCCGTACGCGTCGCGCAGCTTGTGCACCAGCGCGGTGGCGAAGGCGCGCTTGGTCGGCCCGAGCGCGTCGGTGTTCCATTCGGCGGCTTCGCGGTCGGTCACGGCGACGAAGGTCGGCTCGCCGCCCATGGTCAGGCGCACGTCGCCGGCCAGCAGCTCGGCGTCCACCGCCTCGCCCAGCGCCAGCACCCGCGACCACTCGCTCTCGGTGTAAGGCTTGGTCACGCGCGGCGACTCGTGGATCCGCGTCACCTGCATGTGGTGGCTGAAGCTCACCTCGGCGGCGTCGATCAGGCCTTCGATCGGCGCCGCGCTGGAAGGCGAGGGCGTGCAGGCCAGCGGGATGTGCCCTTCACCGGCCAGCAGGCCCGAGGTCGGGTCGAGCCCGACCCAGCCGGCGCCGGGCAGGAACACTTCGCACCAGGCATGCAGGTCGGTGAAGTCGACGGTGGTACCGCTCGGGCCGTCCAGCGCCTTGACGTCCGGCACCAGCTGGATCAGGTAGCCCGAGACGAAGCGCGCGGCCAGGCCGCAATGGCGCATCAACTGAACCAGCAGCCAGCCCGAGTCGCGGCAGGAGCCGCTGGCATTGGTCAGCGTCTGTTCCGGCGTCTGCACGCCCGGCTCCATCCGGATCAGGTACCTGACATCCGATTGCACCGCCTGGTTCAACCACACCAGGAAGTCGATGGTGCGGCGCTGCTTGCGGTCGATCTTCGCCAGGTACTGCAGCAGCAGCGGCGTCGCCGGCTCGGTCACGAGATACGGCGCCAGCTCCAGTTGTTGCGCCTCGCTGTAGGCGAAGGGGAAGTTCTCCGCCTCCGGCTCCAGGAAGAAGTCGAACGGGTTGTAGACCGCCATCTCCACCACCAGGTCGACGGTGACCTTGAATTCGGTCGCCGGCTCCGGGAAAACCAGCCGCGCCAGGTAGTTGGAGAACGGGTCCTGCTGCCAGTTGACGAAGTGCTGCGCGGGCTCGACCTTCAGCGAATACGAGACGATGTTGCTGCGCGAGTGGGGCGCCGGCCGCAGTCGCACGACCTGCGGGCCAAGCTTGATCGGGCGGTCGTATCGGTAGTGCGTGACGTGGTTGAGGGCGGCATGAATCGACATCTTTCGATACTAGCAAGTCCCACGCCCAGCAAGTCCCAGGCCCAGCGAGTCCCAAGCCTGGAGGAGATGCCAGGGCGGCGCGCACGGTCGCCGCGCCGTTGAACCGGAGTGACCGACGAAACCAAAGACAGCGGCCAGCAGCGCGGCGCCTGGCTGGGCTGGGCCCTGCCGGGCGTGATCGCCGGGACGGCCCTGCAGTTGCAGCAGCCGCAGCTCTGGTCCTGGGAGCGGTATGCAGTGCTGGCGGCACTGGCTGCAGTGGCGGCGGTGGCGGCAATGGCAATGCTGGCCGCAGTTGGCATGCGGCCGTTGCCCGTTCGACGTCGGCTGCGCGGCCGGTCGGCGCTGGTGCTGCTGGCGGCGGCGGTCCTGGCCTTCGCCACGGTCGGCTTGCGGGCAGTGCAGTTCGCCGGCCAGGCGCTCACGCCGGCACTGGAGGGACGCGACATCGCGCTCACCGGAGTGGTCGCCGCGATGCCGCAGCGCAACGAGGGCGGGCAGCGCTTCCGGTTCGAGCTGGAGTCGGCCCGGATCGGCGCTGACGCGGTTCGTTTGCCGCCTGTGGTCTCTCTGGGCTGGTACGGCCCGCTCGGCGGCGAGGATGCGCAGCGGCCGGCTCCCGAGCTGCGGGCCGGTGAGCGCTGGCAGCTCCATGCCCGGCTGAAGGCGCCGCACGGCAACCTCAATCCGCACGGCTTCGACTACGAGCTGTGGCTGTGGGAACAAGGGCTGCAGGCGACCGGTTATGTGCGTGCCGGCCCCAAGGACCCGCCTGCCCGACGCCTGGGCATCGGCTGGCGTCATCCGGTGGAGCGGGCGCGGCAGTCGGTGCGCGATGCGATCTATGCGCGGGTGCAGGACCGCAAAGCCGCGGGCTTGCTGGCCGCGCTGGTGGTCGGCGACCAGAACGCGATCGACCGGGCCGATTGGGATGTGTTCCGCGCCACCGGGGTTGCGCACCTGATGTCGATCTCGGGTCTGCACGTGACGATGTTCGCCTGGGTGGCGGCGCTCGCCGTCGGCTGGCTGTGGCGGCGCAGCAGCCGCCTGTGCCTGGCGCTGCCGGCACAACACGCGGCGCTGGTCGGCGGCTTGCTGCTGGCCACGGGCTACGCCGTCTTCAGCGGCTGGGGCGTGCCGGCGCAGCGCACCATCTGGATGCTGGCCAGCGTCGGCCTGCTGCGGCTCTCCGGTCGCCGCTGGCCCTGGCCGCAGGTCTGGCTGCTGGCCTGCGCGGTGGTCGTGGCCATCGATCCGTGGGCCTTGCTGCAGGCCGGCTTCTGGCTCAGTTTCGTGGCGGTGGGCGTGCTGTTCGCCAGCGCCACCGGCGCCGAGGACCAGGCTCCGAAAACTGCGCGCCAGCGGCTGGTCGCCGCCTTCCGGGACCAGGGGGTGGTGACGCTGGCGCTGTTGCCGCTGACGGTGTTGCTGTTCGGACAGGTCTCGCTGGTCGGCCTGCTGGCCAATGCGGTCGCGATTCCGTGGATCACGCTGCTGGTCACGCCGCTGGCGATGGGAGGGGTGCTGTTGACCCCGTTGTGGGACCTGGCCGCGCTGGCCTTGCAGGCACTGGGCGCCTTGTTGGAATGGCTGGCGGCCTGGCCTTGGGCCACGCTGTCGACGGCGGCGCCGCCGGCCTGGGCCGCTGCTGCCGGGCTGCTGGGCGGCGTGTTGATGGTGCTGCAGCTGCCGCTGGCGCTGCGCTCGCTCGGCGTGCCGTTGCTGTTGCCGGTGCTGCTCTGGCAGCCGGCCCGGCCGGCCAACGGAGAATTCGAACTGCTCGCGGCCGACGTCGGCCAGGGCAATGCGGTGATCGTCCGGACCGCCGGCCACACGCTGGTCTATGACAGCGGGCCGCGCTACAGCCGCGACAGCGACGCCGGCCACCGGGTGCTGGTGCCGCTGCTGCGCGCTCTGGGTGAGCGGGTCGACATCCTGATGCTCAGTCACCGCGATGCCGACCACACCGGCGGCGCTGCCGCGGTGCTGGCAATGCAGCCTGGGGCTGCGCTGGTGAGCTCGATCGAGGACGACCATGAGTTGCATTCACTGCGAGCCGGCCGACGCTGCTTCGCCGGCCAGCGCTGGCAGTGGGACGGGGTGGATTTCGAGCTGCTGCACCCGCAACCGGACGATTACCGGGCCGGCGTGAAGTCCAATGCGCTCAGCTGCGTGCTGCGAGTCTCGAACCACCGCCAGACGGCGCTGCTGGCAGGCGACATCGAGCAGGCGCAGGAGGCCAGGCTGGTGGCCGCCGGCACGCCACTGCGATCCGACCTGCTGCTGGTGCCGCACCACGGCAGCAAGACTTCGTCCAGCGCGCTGTTCCTGGCGGCGGTGCAGCCGCGAATCGCGATCGTGCAGTCCGGTTACCGCAACCGCTTCGGCCATCCGGCCGCCCCGGTGATGGAACGCTATCAGCTGCAAGGCGTGGCGGTCGAGCAGTCACCTCGGTGCGGCGCTGCCTGGTGGCGCTCGGCGCAACCAGCGGCCGTGCAGTGCCAGCGATCCAGCGCTGTGCGCTACTGGCACCATCGCCTCGACTGAGTGACCAGCGCTCTGGCGAGGGCCTGGAACTTGCTATCCTCTTGGCAGGAGATAGCCGATGCTCAAATTTGACGAGATGTGGGAGCAGCTGCCGGCGGATGGTCAGGTCCAGTGGCAAAACCAGTCGCAGGGCGGCCAGAGCCAGTCGCAGTCGCAGTCGCGAGGCGTGCGCGGCCACTACCAGGCCTACGCCGAATGGCTGGACCGCCAGCCCGCCGACACGATGCGCAAGCGCCGCGAAGAAGCGGAGATGATCTTTCGCCGCGTCGGCATCACCTTCGCGGTGTACGGCGACAAGGACGAAGAAGGCGCCGGCACCGAGCGGCTGATTCCGTTCGACCTGATCCCGCGCATCATCCCCGCCGACGAGTGGGCCACCCTGGAAAAAGGCATGGTGCAGCGGGTCAGCGTGCTGAACCGCTTCCTGCACGACGTCTATCACGACCAGGACATCATCAAGGCCGGCATCGTCCCGGCCGAGCAGATCCTGGGCAACGCGCAATTCCGCAAGGAGATGATGGGCGTCTACGTGCCGCACCGGGTCTACTCGCACATCGCCGGCGTCGACATCGTCCGGGCCCGCAACGCGCAGGGCGAGGGCGAGTACTACGTGCTGGAGGACAACCTGCGCGTTCCCAGCGGCGTGTCGTACATGCTGGAAGACCGCAAGATGATGATGCGGCTGTTCCCGGACCTGTTCAGCTCGCACCGGGTGGCGCCGGTGGCCCACTATCCCGACCTGCTGCTCGAAACGCTGCGCTCGTCGGCGCAGCCGGGCGCGCCCGATCCGACCGTGGTGGTGCTGACGCCGGGCATGTACAACAGCGCGTACTTCGAGCACGCCTTCCTGGCGCAGCAGATGGGCATCGAGCTGGTCGAGGGGCAGGACCTGTTCGTCAAGGACCGCTTCGTCTACATGCGCACCACCCGCGGCCCGAAGCGCGTGGATGTGATCTACCGCCGCGTCGACGACGATTTCCTGGATCCTTCGGTGTTCCGTGACAGCTCCACCCTGGGCTGCGAGGGCCTGGTGGACGCCAACCGCGCCGGCAACGTGAGCATCTGCAATGCCATCGGCACCGGCGTGGCCGACGACAAGTCGATCTACCCGTATGTGCCCAGGATGATCGAGTTCTACCTGGGCGAAGAACCGATCCTGAAGAACGTGCCGACCTACGTGTGCCGCAACGCCGACGACCTGTCGTACACGCTGGCCAACATGAAGGACCTGGTGGTCAAGGAAGTGCACGGCGCGGGCGGCTACGGCATGCTGGTCGGCCCGGCCGCGACCCGGCAGGAGATCGAGGATTTCACCCGCGCCGTCAAGGCCGACCCGGCCCGCTACATCGCCCAGCCGACGCTCTCGCTGTCGAGTTGTCCCACTTTCGTCGACAGCGGCATCGCCCCGCGCCACATCGACCTGCGGCCGTTCGTGCTCTCCGGCAAGCAGGTGCAGATGGTGCCCGGCGGGCTGACCCGAGTGGCGCTCAAGGAGGGCTCGCTGGTGGTCAATTCGTCGCAAGGCGGCGGCACCAAGGACACCTGGGTGATGGAGGTTTAGGGGGCTGTCAGTGCGGGCTCGCCCCGCGATCAATGCGTCCTGGAACAGGTCCATGACTGTCATTGCGGGCTTGACCCGCAATCCATGATTGTCATTGCGGGCCAGACCCGCAATCCATGGATCCCGGATCAAGTCCGGGATGACAGAGACACCCGGATCATGTCCGGGATGACAAATGCAGGGGATGACAGAGACAGGGAATGAC
>JAJAZH010000356.1 GCA_026785815.1 Ramlibacter sp.
AGCATGGCGAAGAAGTCCCTGGACGCGATCGATCTGCTGGACGCGGACCATCGCGCCGTCGAGGCCCTGTTCCACGAATTCCGGCAGCTGTCGCAGCATCAGGCATCCGGCTCCAGGCGCAGGGTGCTGGCCGAGCAGATCTGACTGGAGTTGACGATCCGCATGCGGCTGGAAGAAGAGATTTTCTATCCGCCAGTGGGTAAGGCGGTGCGCGACGATGACCTCCTCGACGAGGCCGAGGTCGCATGCGGGCGCCAAGGAGTTGATCGCGCAGATCCTGTCGATGAAACCTGAAGCCGAGCTGTATGACGCGAAGGTGACCGTGCTGGGCGAGTACATCGACCACCACGTCAGGCAAGAGCGTGAAGAGATGTTCCCGAAAGCGCGCAAGTGCGGCCTCGACCTGGCGCTGCTGGGCGAGCAGCTGGGCGTGCGCAAGCGGGAACTGCAAGCGGTGCCCGAGGCGTTGCGCGAAGACGCGTTGGCTTCGGTGATGGCCTGAAGCGCTGTTGTAGACTCAACTGAAATGACGTCGAAAAAGATGCCCGCGCGATGAAAAATATCCGGACCCTGGGGTTGGCGCTGCTGGCGGTGCTGGCGATGTCGGCTTGCGACAAGGCCACCAACAGCGGCAATGCGAATGCCCCGGGCAGCCCCGGAACGGGCAATCCTCGAGAGCTGGCCGCGCCGGCAGCGGCCGATTCACCACCCGGTGGCCAGTCTGGCGTCAAAGGCTCGCTGCCGAGTTCGGGCTCGTCCGGCGGCGGTGCAGTGTCAGGCACAACCGGTCGCGGCACCACGGACGTCGGCGGAAGAAGCCAGGGCGCACAAGTCGGTGGCGGCACAGCCGGCGGCCTGGGCGGCAATTCCGGCTTGGGCATGACTGGCAGTTTCCCTGCCAATGCGGCCAGCAGCGCCGGCCGGCCGGGCGTGCCCGGCAGCGTTCCCCCCGCGACTCGCTGAGACTGATTCTTGTCATGCCGGGCTTGACCCGGCATCCACGGCAGAGCCGCGCGGACCTGATCCCCTGGCCATGGGCCGATTCGGGTCGCGGCACCATTCACTCCAGCTGCCGGCGTACAGCGCGGTCGGGCCGAAGCCAGCGAGCTCCATTGCAATCACATTGGGTACCGCGCTGACGCCACTGCCACAGTGGTGCACCACGCTCGAAGGTTCGCGTCCTGCCAGCAACTGTTCGAATTCGGCCCTGAGTTGCGCGGCCGGCTTGAACCTGCCGTCGGCGCCGATGTTCTGCGCGAACGGCCGATTCAGTGCGCCAGGAATATGACCCGCGACCGGGTCCAGCGGCTCGACCTCGCCCTTGAACCTCGGTCCGGCGCGGGCATCGATCAAGGTCTGGCCCGATGTTCCTAGCCGCTGCAGCACTTGCGCGGTGACAGCGAGGCTGCGCAGCTCGGGCCCGGGTTCGAAATTGGACTGGAAATGCGCCGGCTCCGCGCGATCCGTGACGGCTCCACCAGCCGCCTGCCAGGCTTGCAGAGCGCCGTCGAGCACGGCGACCGCGTCATGGCCGGCCCACTTCAGCATCCACCACAGCCGGCCGCAATAGTTGGCGTTGTTGCGGTCGTAGACCACGGCCTGCATCGCATTCGAAAAGCCCACGCTGCACAGCCACATCGCGAATTTCTCGCGGCTGGGAAGCGGATGGCGCCCGCCGGAAGCCGCGTCCGGGTGCGGATGCAGCTGGCCGTCCGCACCGAGCATGCCCTTGTCGCTGAGCGCGCTGTCGAGATTGGCGTACACCGCGCCGGGAATGTGCGCCTGGCGGTACTGCTGCTCGCCCGCTGCCGGGTTCATCAGGTCGAAGCTGCAGTCGAACACCATCAGCGGTGCGCCCCGCGTTTGCAGGGCTTTCAGGTCGTCGACGCTGATCAGGGTGGTGAACATGTCATTGCTCCTTCGCAGTTGACTGGGGATTTGCGCGTTCGCGCAAGACGGTTGCGCCGATGCCGCTGGCCACGATCAGCGCCATGCCGACCCAGCCGATCAACGGAATCCGGTCGCCGAACAGCAGCATTCCGAACAGGGCGCCGAAGACGATGCCCGAGTATTGCAAATTGGCGACCACCAGGGTGGCGCCCTGGCTGTAGGCGCGCGTCATGCAGAGCTGGCCGAACGAGGCCAGCGCAGCCATCGGCAGCAGCCACAACGCATGCCGCCAGTCCCACGGCGACAGTCCGGTGAAGGCCATGCCGGCGCCACCGGCCAGTGCCGAGCCGACCGCGAAATAGAACACCGTGCGCAGCGCCGGTTCGCCCAGCCGCGAGAGCGCCGTCACCTGCAGATAGGCGAAGGCGGCCGTCAGCCCGGACAGCAGGCCGACGACCCCAGCGAAAACCTGGTCCTGCTCGAGCGTCGGTCGCAGCATCAGCACCACGCCGACGAAACCGGCGATCACGGTCGCCACCAGCGGCCCCTGCCGCAGCCAGCGAGTCTCTTGTCTGTCAGCGTTGCGTCGCAGCAGTGACGCGCCGACCAGGAAGGCCGCGAGCCAGACGCTGCTCATGTAATTCAGCGTCATGGCGGTGGCCAGCGGGAGTTCGGCCAGGCAATAGAACCAGGCCCCCAGCGACAGCACACCGACCAGGCTGCGCCATGCATGCATCGCGGGATAGGGCGTCGTGAGCGGAACGCCCCGCGAGCGAGCCATCAGCCAGACCAACAGCAGGCCCAGCAAGCCGCGGTAGCAGACCAGTTCGGCGGAATTGAACCAGGCCGATGCGATCTTCACGCAGACCGCCATCGCCGCGAACAGCAGCGCCGCCGCCAGCATCCACAGGGCCTGCATCAGCGCCGCCGCTGGCCTGGCGCTGCCGGCATCGGGCGCCGTTGCGGCGTCAGGTGCCGAGCCGCCGCAAAACCGATGCGCCGCCCTGGGCGGCCGAGGCGAAGGCCATCGGCGGGCCGTTCTTGCGCATCGCGCCGCGGTACCACTCGTGGAAGTGCTGCATGCCATCTTCCATCGGGCTCTGGTAAGGACCGATCTCGTTGTCGCCGCGCTGCAGCAGCGCGTGCCGTCCGGCATCCATGCGCTCGGCGATCTCGTCGTCTTCCTTGCAGGTTTCCATATAGGCGGCCTGTTGGGCCTCGACGAATTCGCGCTCGAAGGCGGCGATCTCTTCCGGATAGAAGAACTGCACCATGTTCATGGTCTTGCGCGGCCCCATCGGCACCAGCGTCGAGACGGTGAGCACGTGCGGATACCACTCCACCATGATGTGGGGGTAGTAGGTCAGCCAGATCGCGCCGTATTTGGGCGGCTCGCCGTTGCGGTACTTCAGCAGCGCATCCTGCCAGCGCTCGTACACCGGGCTGCCGGCCTTGCCGAGCCGGTTGGCGACGCCGACCGTTTGCACCGAATAACGGTCCTTGAACTCCCAGCGCAAGTCCTCGCAGGTGACAAAGCTGCCCAGGCCGGGATGGAACGGGCCGACGTGATAGTCCTCCAGATAGACCTCGATGAAGGTCTTCCAGTTGTAGTTGCACGCGTGCATCTCGACCCGGTCCAGCACGTATCCCGTGAAGTCGAGCTCGGCGCGCGGGCCCATGCCGGCCAGGTCGGCCGCCACATCGACGCCGCCGGCCTGCTCGAACAACAGCCCGTTCCATTCCTGCAGCGGGTAATTGTTGAGGTCCAGGCAAGGGTCTTCGGCAAAGTGCGGAGCGCCCAGCAACCTGCCGGCCGGCGCGTCCTGGCCGGCGCTGTAGGTCCAGCGGTGCAGCGGGCAGACGATGTTGCCGCCCGAGCTGGCACCAGCCAGCGTGGTGCCGCGGCCCTTGAGGATCACCGCCTGCCGATGCCGGCAGACATTGGAGATCAGTTCGACGCCGGCTGGCGTGCGCAGCAGCGCACGGCCTTCACCTTCGAGCGGCAGGGCGTAGAAGTCGCCGAGATTGGGAACCGAGAGCTGGTGCCCCACATAACGGGGCCCCTGCTGGAAGATGCTTTCCATCTCGCGCCGGTGCAGCGCCTCGTCGAAGTAACTTGAAACTGGTAGTTGGCTTGCGGCCTGCTGCAGTTGAAGACTTAAATCAGACATGAAGTCCTGACCTAGAGACTCCCCCTATGAAGGGGCAGGGTAAGCGCTTCATCCGTGGAGTGGCGCGGGAGGGGTGAACGCTTGGGGGGGAAGGGGATTGTACCTTCCGGGGTCAGTTGAAGGCGGGCGGATAAAATGCAACTTTCATCTGAAACAAAATGCCCAAGGCGCCCCTCAAACCCCCCGCGACCTATGAAGCCGCCCTCGAAGAACTGGAACAGCTGGTGGGGATGATCGAAAGCGGACAACTGCCGCTGGAACAGCTGCTGACGGGCTACCAGCGCGGCGCCGAGCTGCTGACGTTCTGCCGCGACAAGCTGCAAGCCGTGGAGAACCAGATCAAGGTGCTCGACGAAGGCGCGCTCAAACCGTGGACGCCGGAGTGAACGCGGTGCAGCGCGACCTCTTGCAGGCGCCTGCGTTCGCCTTCGACGGCTGGAGCTCGGCGCACCTGGGCACCATCGAGCGCGCGCTGTCGCGCTGGGTGGTGCAGGACGCGCCGGCCGGACTGGGCGAGGCGATGCGCTATGCGGTGCTCGATGGCGGCAAGCGGCTGCGGCCGCTGCTGGTGATGGCGGCCAGCGAGGCTGTCGGCGGCACTGCCGTGGCGGCGTTGCGCGCAGCCTGCGCCGTCGAACTCATTCACGCTTATTCGCTGGTGCACGACGACCTGCCGTGCATGGACAACGATGTGCTGCGCCGGGGCAAGGCCACGGCCCACGTAAAATTCGGCGAGGCCCGGGCGCTGCTGGCTGGCGACGCCCTGCAGGCCCTGGCCTTCGAACTGCTGACGCCCGCAAACGAGGAGGTTTCCGATGCGACCCAGGCCCGGCTGTGCCGGCTGCTGGCCCGCGCCGCCGGGCAGCAGGGCATGGCCGGTGGTCAGGCGATCGACCTGGCGAGCATCGGGCGCAACCTGGGCGAGGACCAGTTGCGCCAGATGCACCGGCTTAAGACCGGCGCCTTGCTGCAAGGCAGCGTGCTGATGGGCGCTGCCTGCGGCCAGCTTTCGGCGCAAGCCGAGGAGGCGCTGTCGGCTTACGGCGCGGCGATCGGGCTGGCGTTCCAGGTGGTCGACGACGTCCTCGACGTCACGGCCGATTCGGGCACGCTGGGAAAGACCCCCGGCAAGGACGCCGCCCATGGCAAGCCGACTTATGTCTCGTTGCTGGGGCTGGAGCGTTCGCAGCAGTACGCGCAGGAGTTGCTGCTGCAGGCCAGGAGCGCCCTGGCCGCCAGCGGTCTGGCCGACACGCAGGCGCTGCTGGCGCTGGCCGACATGGTGGTCAACCGGGCACACTGAAAAAAGCATGACAACCCCCACCTGACATGACATTGCTCGAATCCATCAACGATCCGGCGGACTTACGCGCGCTGCCGCGCACACAGCTTTCGGCCGTGGCGGCGGAGTTACGCGCTTTCGTGCTGGACAGCGTCTCGCGCACCGGCGGCCACCTGAGCTCCAACCTGGGCACGGTGGAACTTACCGTGGCGCTGCATTACGTCTTCAACACGCCGTACGACCGGCTGGTGTGGGATGTGGGCCACCAGACCTACCCGCACAAGATCCTCACCGGCCGGCGCGACCGCATGGACAGCTTGCGCCAGATCGGCGGCCTGTCGGGTTTTCCGCAGCGCAGCGAGAGCGAGTACGACACCTTCGGCACCGCGCATTCGTCGACCAGCATCTCGGCGGCGCTCGGCATGGCGATGGCGGCGCGGCTGAAGGGCGAGAACCGACATGCGGTGGCGATCATCGGCGACGGCGCGATGAGCGCGGGCATGGCCTTCGAGGCGCTGAACAACGCGGGCGTTGCCGACTGCAACTTGCTGGTGATCCTGAACGACAACGACATGTCGATCAGCCCGCCGGTCGGCGCGTTGAACCGCTATCTCGCGCAGTTGATGAGCGGCCAGTTCTATGCCGCCGCCAAGAACGTCGGAAAGAACGTGCTGAAGGTGGCGCCGCCGCTGTTCGAGCTGGCCAAGCGTTTCGAGGAAGGCGCCAAGGGGCTGGTGGTGCCGGCCACGCTGTTCGAGAAATTCGGCTTCAACTACATCGGGCCGATCGACGGCCATGACCTCGAATCGCTGATCCCGACGTTGGAGAACATCAAGCACCTCAAGGGCCCGCAGTTCCTGCACGTCGTCACCAGGAAGGGGCAGGGTTACAAGCTGGCCGAGGCTGACCCGGTGGCCTATCACGGCCCCGGCAAGTTCGATCCCGCGGTCGGCCTGGTCAAGTCCAGCGCCGTCTCCAAGCCGACCTTCACCCAGGTGTTCGGCCAGTGGCTGTGCGACATGGCGCAACAGGATTCGCGCCTGGTCGGCATCACGCCGGCGATGCGCGAGGGATCGGGCATGGTCGAATTCGAAAAGCGTTTCCCGAACCGCTACTTCGACGTCGGCATCGCCGAGCAGCATGCGGTCACATTCGCGGCCGGGCTCGCCACCGAAGGCCTGAAGCCGGTGGTCGCGATCTACTCCACCTTCCTGCAGCGGGGCTACGACCAGTTGATCCACGACGTCGCGATCCAGCAGCTGCCGGTGGTGTTCGCGCTCGACCGGGCCGGGCTGGTGGGCGCCGACGGCTCGACCCATGCCGGGGCCTACGACATCGCGTTCCTGCGCTGCATCCCGAACCTGAGCGTGGCCTGTCCCTCTGACGAAAACGAGTGCCGCAAGCTGCTGACCACGGCCTTCGGGCAGGACCTCCCGGTGGCTGTGCGTTATCCGCGTGGCGCCGGCGCCGGCGTGGCGATGGAGCCGGGCCTGCAATCGCTGCCTTTCGGCAAGGGCGAAGTGCGCCGGCGGCGCGCGGGCGGCCTGGACGATGGCGCCTCCAAAGGCGTGGCGATCCTTGCCTTCGGCACCCTGCTGCACCCGGCGCTGAAGGCGGCCGAGCGCCTCGATGCCACGGTGATTGACATGCGTTGGGCCAAGCCGCTCGACACGGAGTTGCTGCTGTCGATCGCGCAGCAGCACGAAGCCCTGGTGACGGTGGAAGAAGGCGCGCTGCTGGGCGGCGCCGGCAGCGCAGTGGGCGAGGCTCTTCACGCCGCGCACGTGCTCAAGCCGTTGTTGCAGCTGGGGCTGCGTGACGAGTTCATCGAGCACGGAGACCCCGCCCGCTTGCTGGCCCTGCAAGGTCTCGATGCGGCCGGCATCGAGGCGTCGATCCGCGCGCGCTTCGGCGCGTTGGTGGAGCGCGCTGCGCCCGCGCTCAAGATCGTCGGCTGAACCTGCGCAGGGGTGCGGGTTCGCCCCCGCCGTTCGCAAGGGAAAACCCCTGAAACGTTGGGTAAGCGTGTTCCTAGAATGAGCGGCGGCCTGAACGACAACTTTTGTTTGTCGATCAGGGCCGGTAGTTCAATTCTTCAATGTCCCAGGAGACACCATGGATCGTCGTTCACTCATCAAAAACGCGGGCATCGCTGGCGTTCTGGCCACCGGCATCGCTCCGGCGGTGCATGCGCAGCCGGCGATCCGCTGGCGCATCGCTTCCAGCTTTCCGAAATCGCTGGACACCATCTACGGCGCCGCCGAGATTTTCGCCAGGCAGGTCCGGGCCATGACCGGTGGCAAGTTTGAGGTGTCGGTGCATGCCGCGGGCGAGCTGATGCCGGCATTCGGCGTGGTCGACGGCGTGCAGCAGGGCTCGGTCGAAGCGGCGCACACCGCGCCCTATTACTTCTTCGGCAAGGACGAATGCTTCGGCCTCGGCACGGCGATTCCGTTCGGCCTGAACAGCCGGCAGATGACGGCCTGGATGTACGAGGGCAACGGCGGCAAGCTGATGCGCGAGTTCTATTCCAAGTACAACATCGTCAATTTCCCGATGGGCAACACCGGCGCCCAGATGGGCGGCTGGTACCGCAAGGAAATCAAGTCGCTCGCGGACATGAAGGGCATGAAGATGCGCATCGGCGGCTTCGGCGGCAAGGTGCTCGAGCGCATCGGCGGCGTGCCGCAGAACATCCCGGCCGGCGAAATCTATCCCGCGCTGGAAAAAGGCACGATCGACGCGGCGGAATGGGTGGGGCCGTACGACGACCAGAAGCTGGGCTTCAACAAGGTCGCGCCGTTCTACTATTACCCCGGCTGGTGGGAAGGCGGCCCCCAGCTGGACATCTTCATCAACCAGAAGGCCTGGGACGCGCTGACGCCGGAATACAAGGCGATCGTGGAATCGGCTGCGGCCCATGCCCACGTGGCCACGCAGGCCAAGTACGACGCGGTCAACCCCGGCGCGCTCAAGCAACTTGTCGGCGCCGGCACCAAGCTGCGAGAGTTCCCAAAGGACGTGATGAACGCCGCCTTCAAGGAGGCGATGGCGCTGTACGAGGAGCTGGGCGTCAAGAACGAGAACTGGAAGAAGATCTACGCGGACTTCAGCAAGTTCCGCGCCGACCAGAACCTGTGGTTCCGCTTCACCGAAGCCACCTTCGACCGCTTCATGCAGGCCCAGAAACTCTGAATTGCACCGAGGCCGTCCGGCGGCCTCGAGCCTCAGTCCATGCAAGGCTGCCGCCGACCCGGCAGCCTTTTTTTTTTAGCTGGCGCTTGGGTATACCCGCTGGGCCAGGCAGGCAAATCGGGCGCATTGTTCAGCCCGGCAGGACTCGCAAAGAAGTCCGGCCTCATCTACCGGAGGAAACCCAATGAACCATTCCCTGTTGCGGCGAGCCGCGCTCGCGCTCATGCTGGCGGGCGCGCTCGCTTCCTGCGGCGGCGGCGACGCCGCCCCCGAGCTTCGCAGCACCCAGTTCGGTGCCGTCGAGGGCCTGGCGCTTGCCAGCGATGTCTTCGCCTGGAAGGGCATCCCGTTTGCCAAGGCGCCCACCGGCGCGCTGCGCTGGCGGGCCCCGGTCGATCCCGACGCGTGGACCGCGCCGCGCCCGGCCAAGGACTTCGCCGCCGCCTGCGTCCAGTACGGCCGCATCTACGGTCCGGGCGCCAATAACCGCTACGACGAGACCATCGGCACCACGCTTGGCCAGTCGGTCGGCAGCGAGGACTGCCTGGCGATGAACATCTGGAGCCGGGGCCAGGCCGGCCGCAAGCTGCCGGTGATCGTGTTCTTCCACGGCGGCAGCAACGTGTCGGGCTACACGGCCGATCCGATGTACGACGGCGCCGCGCTGGCGGGAACCGGCGAAGCGGTGGTGGTGACGGTGAACTTCCGGCTCGGCATCTTCGGTTTCCTGAACCTGCCGCAGCTGCGGACCGGCAACGACAGCGCGAACGACTCGGGCAACTTCGCCTTGCTGGACAGCATCAAGGCGCTGCAGTTCATCAACCGCAACATCGACGCGTTCGGCGGCGACCCGGGCAACGTCACGATCATGGGCGAGTCCGCCGGCGCCATCAACGTCTACGCGCTGCTGACCTCCCCGCTGATGACCAGCGCCAACCCGAAGCTGTTCCACCGGGCGGTCGCGCTGAGCGGCGGCATCTCGATGGCCAGCAACCTGCCGCCGGGCAGCGTCCCGACGCTCAATCCCGCACCGGTGGCACTGGCCCAGGGCAATGCGCTGCTGAGCAACCTGCTGATCGCCGACGGCAAGGCCACCGACACGGCCTCGGCGCAGGCGTTCGCCGCGACCCAGACCAGCGCGCAGATCACCGACTACCTGCGTGGCAAGAGTTCGACGGCCCTGTTCACGACCCTGCTGACCAAGCTGTCGCTGGTCGGATTGGCCGGCTCGGGCCCGATCCCGGATGGCGCGGTGGTGGCGACCGATCCGATCGGCGCGATCAATGCCGGCAACTATGTCAAGGTGCCGGTGCTGGCCGGCAACACCCGCGACGAGGGCAAGCTGTTCCCGTCGTTCCTGTTCCTGGTCGGTGGCGCCGGCAATGCGCGCCTGCCCACCGACGCGGCCCTGTTCGCCAACCACTTCAACTACCAGCCCGACGCCGCGCCGCAAACCACGCTGGAGCAATGGATCGCGCCGTCGTACCTGCCGGTCGACGCTCCTGTCACCGGCTTCACCGCGCGGGCCGAGCAGTTGAACAAGGTGTTCTTCCTGGCCAGCCGCGACAACGTCCTCAATGCGCTGAAGGCGAAGCAGCCCGACGTCTGGTACTACCGTTTCGACTGGGACGAGCAGCCCGCGCCATGGAACCAGATCTACGGCGCGGCGCACGTGTTCGACCTGCCGTTCGTGTTCGGCAATTTCGGTCCGTCGCTGTTCTCCAACATCATGAACACGTCGGCCAACCGGGTCGGCCGCTTCGACCTGTCCTACGCGATGATGCGCAGCGTCGGCGCGTTCGCACGCAACGGCGACCCCAACGACGTCGCGCTGGGCGTGACTTGGCCGACCTGGCCGCGCAAGTTGCTGTTCGACGCAACCCCGACTGCGGGCAGGATCAGCGTCGAGTAACGGGGAGCGCGGCGAGGGCACGGCGCGCTGCCGTGCCCGGTCCTCTGCTAGAAGCTGCGGAAAGCCTTCAGTTCCGAGACCAGCCGCTCGAACTCGTCGAGCATGCGCGGGTCGGCCGCGTAGAAGACTGTGAACTTGCCTTCCAGCGTGCGCACATACAGGCGCGGCGCGACCAGCCAGTCGAGCCCGCGAATGCGGATCAGCTTGCCGAAGGCCAGTTCGCGCAGGTCCATCTTCTTGTGCCACAACCAGGTCTGCTGCAATTGCGCCGCGTCCAGACGCGTCACGCTGCGTACGATGCTCCACCAGGTGAACAGCATCAGCAACAGCGCCGCGACGAACCAGCTCAAGATCGAGACGGCGCCGCCGGACACCTTGCCGCCCAGCCACAGATGCACGAACCAGCCCGCGGTGCCGAACAGCAGGGCACTGGCAAGCAACTTGAAGAACAGCGTGAACGCCGGTCCCTGCAGCGGCTGGCTGCCGGCGGGGCTGAAGCGAAAGGGTGGCGGCCCCAGTGCCTGGGCGGGCGAGTCGCTCACTTCTTCGGCGGACCGAACAGATCGTCCATCCGCTTCTGCTCTTCGGCGGCGGTGTCGGTGTCGCGCTGGCCCTGGGTCTCGCCGGGCTTGAGTTCGGCCGGCTTCGGATCGAGCGCCTCGACCGGCATTTCGATCTTGACCTTGTCGATGTCGACCTTCACGTCCTTGTCCAGGAACACCGTGACGGTCTGCGGCACGAAGATGACGATCGCCACCAGGATCAGCTGCATGATCACCCAGGGAATCGCCCCCATGTAGATGTCGTTCGACTTGACCGGGTTGTCGATCCGCTTTTCCTTGAACAGGGTGTCCGCGATCCCGCGCAGGTAGAACAGGGCAAAGCCGAACGGCGGATGCATGAAGCTGGTCTGCATGTTCACGCACAGCAGCACGCCAAACCACACCAGGTCGATGCCCAGCTTGTCCGCGACGGGTCCCAGCAGCGGCAGGATGATGAAGGCGATCTCGAAGAAGTCGAGGAAGAACGCCAGGAAGAAGATGAAGATGTTGACCACGATCAGGAAGCCGACCTGGCCGCCCGGCAGGCCCGAGAGCAGGTGCTCGACCCAGCGCGCGCCGTCGACGCCCTGGAACACCATCGAGAACACGCGCGAGCCGATCAGGATGAAGACCACCATCGCCGTCAGCCGCATGGTGCCGACCATCGCCTGCCAGATCAGGTCGCGCGTCAGGCGCCGGTGGATCGCGGCCAGCACCAAAGCGCCGACGCAGCCCATGGCGCCAGCTTCGGTCGGCGTCGCGATCGCGGTGTTCATGAACGGCAGGCCGCCCATCGAGCCCAGCACCGCGAAGATCAGGATCGCCGACGGGATGATGCCGCGCAGGCACTTCATCCACAGCGCGAAGCCGCTCATGGTGCGCGCCGACTTCGGCATGCCGGGCACGTGGTGCGGCTTGACGATGCCGAGCGCGTACGTGTAGAGCGCGAAGATCAGCACCTGCAGGATCGACGGGCCCCAGGCGCCCTTGTACATGTCGCCGACCGAGCGTCCGAGCTGGTCGGCCATCACCACCAGCACCAGCGACGGCGGCACCAGCTGGGTGATGGTGCCCGACGCGGCCAGCACGCCGGTGGTGTAGCGCATGTTGTAGCCGTAGCGGATCATCACCGGCATCGAGATCAACGCCATCGCGATCACCTGGCCGGCCACCGTCCCGGTGATGGCGCCCAGGATGAATCCGACGATGATCACCGAGTAGCCCAGGCCGCCCCGCACGGTGCCGAACAGCTGCCCCATCGAGTCGAGCATGTCCTCGGCCAGCCCGCACTTCTCCAGGATGGCGCCCATGAAGGTGAAGAACGGGATCGCCAGCAGCAGGTCGTTCGAAAGAATGCCGAAAACGTTGAGCGGCAGGTTGGCCATGAAGCTGGCCGGGAACCAGCCCATCTCGATCGCGAAGAACCCGCACCCCAGACCGAGCGCGGCCAGCGAGAAGGCGACCGGAAAACCGATCAGCATGATGATGACCAGCCCGGCGAACATGAACGGGGCGAAGTTTTCCATTTGCATGGGGTGCGTTTCCGGTGTGATCTGCTTAAGGGGTGGCCGAGTGCTGCGGATGCGACGTCATTGCACCGGCTTTTCGTAGTGGGTGTCCATCTGGTAGATCCCCTTCAGGTAGCAGACCCGCTTGATGATTTCGGAGACACCCTGCAGGGTCATCATCGCGAAACCCAGCGGCAGCATCAGCATGGCCGGCCAGCGCACCAGGCCGCCGGCATTGTTGGACATCTCGTTCATCACGAACATCTTCACCAGCAAGGGCCAGCTCAGGTAGGTCAGCAGCACGGTCACCGGGAGCAGGAAGAACACCAGGCCGAACAGGTCGACGTAGACCGGCCGGTTGCCTCTGAGCTTGCCGTAGATCAGATCGACCCGCACATGCTCGTTCAGCCTCAACACCACCGGCGCGCCCAGCATCACGATGCCGGCGAACAGGTACCACTGGATCTCGAGCCAGCCATTGGAACTGATGTCGAACAGGTAGCGCACGAAGGCGTTGCCGGCGGAAATCAGCGCCGTGAGTAACACCGCCAGTGACGCGAAGCGGCCCAGCCGGTCGCTGGTCCAGTCGATCGCCAGTGCAAATTTCAGCAGTGCTGCCACGGGTAACTCCGTACTTGAAAAGGGTGCGCAGGTGAGACCAACCCTGCCTATAACCCCTAAATACTAACTTGCCGGAGCCTTCATCACGCTGACATCTCTGCGGCGGCATGCGCTGGACGCGCGGTTGGAGCAGGCCCGCGACCACAAAAAACGGGCCGCGTCGGGGGACGGGGTGAATAATAGGCGATGCCTTCCCTGACCCCAGCCGCCACCCCGGCCTCGATCGACGCGCCGGACATCGGAAGCGCAGGCCGCGACCTGCTGTCGCTGGCCCTGATGGACGCGCGCAACCACACGCTGCACCTGCTGGCGCAGTACGAGCAGGCACTGGGCGAGGCGAATTTCGCGGTTCCGCGGCGCTCGGAGCTGTCGCCACCGCTGTGGCTGGCCGGCCACATCGGCTGGTTCGCCGAGTTCTGGATCGGCCGCAATCCGCAGCGCGGGCTGGGCGCCGCCTGCCCGCTGGACGCGGTGCGTCTGGCATCGATCGAGCCGCGCGCCGACAACTGGTTCCATCCGGCGCTGGTTCCGCACGAAGCGCGCTGGCAGCACGCGCTGGAAGTCGGACCCTTGCGCGCCTGGCTGCTGGAGACGCTGGAAGGAACGCTCGAACTGCTGGAGAAAACGCCTGAGACCGACGAGGCGCTCTATTTTTTCCGCGCGGCCTTGTTCCATGAAGACCTGCGCGGCGAGCAGCTGATCGCGATGGCCCAGACGCTCTCGGTGCCGCTCAAGCTGCCGTTGCCGCAGGGCGTGCATCCGCGCGATCCGTTGCTGGTCCCGGCCGGCCCGTGGCAGCTCGGCGCAGCGCCGGGCGGCTTCGTTTTCGACATCGAGAAGTGGGCCCATGAAGTCGACGTGCCGGAGTTCGAAATCGACGCGCAACCGGTCACCTGGTCGCAGTACGTGGAATTCGTCGACGACGGCGGCTACGACCGGCCCGAGTTCTGGCTGCCGGAAGGCTGGTCCTGGCTGGAACGCGAGGCCCAGTTCGAGGGCCGGCGAGGGCCGCGCCATGTCGAGCAGATCGGCGTCGCCAGCGGCGCCGTGATGCAGTCGCTGTTCGGCAAGCCCACCCGCATGGCGGGCACCCAGGAGGCGATGCATGTCAGCTGGTGGGAGGCGGACGCCTGGGCCCGCTGGGCCGGGCGCCGGCTGCCGACCGAAGTGGAGTGGGAGATGGCGGCCCACGTCGCCGGGCGCCGCGGGTTCCGCTGGGGCGATGTGCGGGAATGGACCGCCAGCAGCCTGCGTCCCTGGCCCGGCTTCAGCGCCGATGGCTGGACCCGTGGCACCGACTTCGAGGCGGCGCCGCTGTTCGGCCGGGCCCGGGTGCAGCGCGGCGCCTCGTTCGCGACCCGCGCCCGCATGAAGCATCCGCGCCGGCGCGCCTTCTCGCTGCCCGACCGCGACGACGGCTTCAGCGGCTTTCGCAGCTGCGCGCTTTAGCATCGCTGCGCCAGTCGCCGCCCGGCAGCCCGCCGTGGCCCGGAACCTGGACCAGGCGCCGCAGCCGGACGCTTTAGCATTGCGGCAAATGAACATCTTTGCCGACAGCTTTTCCGCGGCGCTGCAGCTGATCTCGGGCGCCGACCCGTTGCTGGTCTCGGTGGTGGTGCGCTCGCTGGCGGTCAGCGGCTGCGCCTGCCTGATCGCCTGCGTCGCGGGCATCCCGCTGGGCGCCTGGCTGGGCACTGCGCGCTTCGCCGGACGCGGCGCGGTGCTGACTGTCCTGAACACATCGCTGGCGCTGCCTTCGGTCGTGGTCGGGCTGCTGGTGTACCTGGCGCTGTCGCGCTCGGGCCCGCTCGGTTTCCTGGGCTGGCTGTTTTCGTTCAAGGCGATGGTGATCGCCCAGGCCATCCTGGTGTTGCCGGTGGTCACGGCGCTGACCCGCCAGGTGGTCGAGGACGTCGACAACGCGAATGGCGAGCAGTTGCAATCGCTCGGGGCCGGCCCGCTGCTGCGCAGCCTGCTGCTGGCCTGGGACGAACGCTATGCGCTGCTGACGGTGGTGATCGCGTCCTTCGGCCGGGCGATTTCCGAAGTCGGCGCGGTGATGATCGTCGGCGGCAACATCGACGGCTTCACCCGGGTCATGACGACCGCGATCGCGCTCGAAACCAGCAAGGGCGACCTGCCGCTGGCATTGGCGCTGGGGCTGGTGTTGCTGGGCGTGGTGCTGGCGCTGAACGCGCTGATTGCGGCCGTGCGGCGCTGGCGCATCGGCAGCACCGATCGACCGTCGCTGTTGCAGGCGACCGCCGGATGAGCGGGGTGCTGCAGCTGAAAGCGGTGGACCTGGCCTTCGGCAAGGTGATGGCGCTGCGCGGCGTGGAGCTTGGCATCGCGGCCGGCGAGCGGGTGGCGCTGATCGGCTCCAATGGCAGCGGCAAGAGCACGCTGCTGCGGGTGCTGCACGGATTGCTGCCGCCGACCCGGGGCCAGGTGCTGCGCGACCGCTCGGCGCGCCAGGCGATGGTGTTCCAGCGGCCGTTCGTGCTGCGCACCAGCGCGTTGAACAACGTGGCGCTCGGCCTGTGGATCGGTGGCACGCCGTGGAAGCAGGCGCGTGAAGGCGCTTTGTCCGCGCTGGAAAGCGTCGGGCTGGCCGAGGTTGCGCCGCGCAACGCGCGCTCGCTGTCGGGCGGCCAGCAGCAACGGCTGGCGCTGGCGCGGGCCTGGAGCCTGCAGCCGGACCTGCTGTTTCTCGACGAGCCGACATCCAGCCTCGACCCGCATGCCAAGCGCGAAGTCGAGGCGCTGATGAGCGATTTCGCGCGAGGCGGCCTGACGCTGGTGTTCGCCAGTCACAACCTGGGCCAGGTCAAGCGCCTGGCCACCCGGGTGATTTACCTCGAGCGCGGACGGGTGCTGGCCGACCTGCCGGTGCACGATTTCTTCAATGGTCCGAAGCTGGCCCGCGCCTCGCACGAAGCCGATCTGTTTCTCAAGGGAGAGTTGAATTGAATTGCACCGCGCTTTCGCAGGCCTGGTGGCCTGTCGCCCGCACGGCACGCGTTGCGCTGGCAGCGGGCTTGCTGGCCACGACCGGCCTCGCGGCGGCACAATCGATCACGTTGGCCTCGACCACGTCCACCGAGCAGTCGGGGCTGTTCTCGCACCTGCTACCGCAGTTCAAGCAGGCCACCGGGCTGGAGGTCAAGGTGGTGGCCGTGGGCACCGGCCAGGCGATCGACATGGCGCGCCGCGGCGACGCCGATGTACTGCTCGTGCACGACCAGGCAGCAGAGGAAAAACTGGTTGCAGAAGGTGTCGCCGTCAGGCGTTATCCGGTCATGTACAACGACTTCGTGCTGGTCGGGCCGAAGAACGACCCGTCAGGCACGCGCGGCACCGACGTCGCCGCCGCGCTGAAGAAGGTGGCTGCCGCGGGCGCCACTTTCATCTCGCGTGGCGACAAGAGCGGGACCCATGCGGCCGAGCTGCGCTACTGGGCGCTGGCAGGCCTGCCGGCCGCCAGGGGAGGCGGATACCGGGAATGCGGCTGCGGCATGGGCCCAGCCCTCAACATCGCCGCCCAGGCCAATGCTTATGCCCTGACCGACCGTGGCACCTGGCTCAATTTCAGGAACCGCGGCGACCTGACCGTGCTGGTGGAGCGCGACGCGCGCCTGTTCAACCAGTACGGCGTGATGGTCGTCAACCCGGCGAAATTTCCGCATGTGAAAGCCAGCGACGCGCAAAAATTCGTCGACTGGATCACGTCGTCCGCCGGCCAGGGGGTCATCGCTTCGTACCGGATCGGCGGCGAGCAGCTGTTTTTTCCGAACGCGGGCAAGTAGCAAACGCTCACGGCGAACCGCATCCGTTTGAGCGGCGGGGTGGCGGGGTGGCGGCGGTCTCAGTCGTGCCATATCAGGGCTAACGCTGGAATGCACCGGCGCCGCAGGCGTCCGCGTGAGTATCCTGTTGTCTGTCTCGCCGATTTGTTTGGCACTAGCTTGACCTGAAGCTCGCACCCAACGGCACTCGCGTATCGCTTGAGCGTTGCGAGCGATGGAGTGTGCCTGCCTGCCGACTCGAGCCGCGAGATGGCGCTCTTTGTAGTTCCCATTCTCTCGGCCACGACATCCTGCGTCAGGCCAGCGCGCGCGCGAGCCGTCAACATTTGCTTTGCGACTTGATATTCCAGATCAAGCGACTCGTACGCTTCAGAAAAGCCCTTGCGTGCATGAGCCTTCACGAGGAAGGTCTCATGATCATGTGCAACGGGTTTACATTTCAGTTCAGCCATCTTGCAACTCCTTCAGGCGCTTCCGCGCCAGCTTCAGTTCACGGTCAGGCGTTTCTTGCGACTTCTTGATGAACGCGTGCAACACGACTACGCGCTTTCCAAGGATGAAGCAGTAGAACGCGCGACCGATCCCCGACCGGCCACGAGGTCTCAACTCGAACAACCCGCCGCCGAGAGCTCGAGAATGCGGCAGACGAAGACTCGGACCGAATTCGATCAGCAGTTCTACAAGCTGCGCGTAGTCGGCAAGAACATCAACCGGCCACGATTCGACCTCGGCGAGTACACGCTCATGGAAGTACTCGATCAGAAACGCCATGCATCGAGGTTAGCAAATATGTGAACTTCATGCAACTCCACGGCGCTCGACAACAACGCCACGACGAGCTGCTCAATCACCGCGCAATTTCCGCCCCAGTTTGCGGTACACCGTGGCGCGGCTGATGCCGAGGATGCGGGCGGCTTCCTGGATGTTGCCGTGCGAATCGCCGACGGCCCGGCGGATCAGCGCCGCTTCGACGTCGCGCAGCGGTAGCCGGGCGACTGCGATGGTCGCAGCGGCTGCGCTCTGGGTGCCGGGGGCTTGCGCCAGCACCTGCAGCACCAGCCCGGACCACAGCGGCACTTCGATCGCCTGCTCGCGCCGCACGCCGTCGAACAACAGTTCCCATGGCATCGCGAACAGTTCGCTGGCGTGGATGTCGAGGCGGCCGGGATTCAACTGGGCCAGCATCAGGCGCGCCGCGGTATTGACCGAGACCACCGTGCCGTCCGCATCCAGTCCCACCAGGCCATCGCCGTCCCCCGCAAGAGTGCAGCCCGGCCAGTTCAGCCGCAGCATCAATGCATGCGGCTGCGCCAGCGCCAACGAGTTCTCGATGCTGCGGGCCCACTGGGCCACCAGGTGCTTGAGCTCGGGGCGCTCGGGCGCGTTGATG
>JAJAZH010000357.1 GCA_026785815.1 Ramlibacter sp.
CGGTGGCACGGTCAGCGCTGCCAGCGACGGCGTCGGCCGCGGGAGCACCTTCACGCTCCGGTTGCCGTTGCTGATGCTCGATGCGCCGGCCACGCAAGTTGATTCACCGAAAGCCGGGCTCGAGGTGCCGACGGATCCGAGCCTTCGGGTGCTGGTGGTCGACGACAACATCGACGCCGCCGACACACTGGCGGCGCTGCTCGAGATGAGCGGGCACGCCATCCGCGTGGCCAACGAAGGTTACCAGGCGATCGAGATGGCGCAGGACTTCCGGCCACAGGTCGTTTTCCTGGACATCGGGCTGCCGGGAATGAACGGCTACGAAATCGCCCGCCGGCTGCGGCAGATGCCGGTCATGGAGGGCGCAGTCCTGGTGGCGCTGACGGGCTGGGGCACGCGCGAGGACCGGGAACGCTCCAGCCAAGCCGGCTTCGATCACCACCTGACCAAGCCAGCCGACATCAACGCAGTTGAATCGCTGCTGTCTGCCCTGTCTCGAGTGCACTCGACCTGACGCACGGCCGGACCTTGCGTGCTGGCTAGCTGCGAACCCGCTCCCAGAACAATCGCGTCGCGTACAGCCCGGCCGGCGTCCAGTGCTGCGCGGGAGACATCGCCTTCACCAGCAACGCCATCTGCTGCGCATCCGGCAGGCGCGGCAGCTGCTCGGTCAGCGACTGCAAGTCCGGGTCGAGCAGTTCCGTCGGATCGCCCTCACCCGGCATCGGTGCGGACAACCCCCGGGCCGCTGCCAGGCGCGCCTGCGCGCGGAAGCTGGCCCGGCGCGGTTTGCCGCCGGGTGCGTCACGTTCGGTGAAGGGCTGGCCGTCGGCACTGGCCTCGCCGCGGATCCAGTCGTGGATCACCTGCAGTTCATAACCGCTGAAGACGCCGAACATTTCGGCCCGCTCGCCCTGCAACAGGCCCCAGAAGCGGCTTTGCTCGACCGGCTCGCCGAGCTTGATCCAGCCGGCTTGCTGCAATGCGGCGAGGAAGTCCGGAATCTGGTCTGGCTGCGACAGCCAGTCGTTCACCTTGCGCCCGGCGACACTGCAGTAGTCGGAATGGGCGCCACGGCCAGCGCCGCTCTTGTTTGACAGGATCCGGACCACCTCGTCCTCGATCCGGAATCCATCGATGACATCGACGGTCCCGAGCCCGGCATCCGCCAGCCGGCTGCCGTTGCGGACCCTTTGCCAGTAGGCCGAGGGATCGCCGATCCGGGGCAGCGTGGCGAGCGCTGCCTGGCAGGCTCGCTGCGCATGACCGGTGTCGCCGTTGTCGACGGTGACGTGCAAGGTGAAGTAGTACGGATCGAGCCCCAGTTCGTTGAGCTCGTAAGCGCTGACGAGCAGGTGCAGCGGCAGCTGCTCGTAGCCGAGATTGAAGCCGATCACTTCCGGCAGGAATTCCTCCGCGTTCCAGCCCAATGCCAGCTGGATCAGTCCCTGCACATGCAACTCGTCGGGCAGGTCGTCGAGCGGATCGAGGTTGTAGCGCGCCAGCAGCTTGCGGTACAGCAGCACATGGTTCTTGTCGGCAGCGCCTTCCCCCAGCTCCTCGACATAGGTGCGGACCAGGTCATCGAAGCGGCCGTTGCGCCAGTGCGGCAGCAGCCCATACAGCCAGGCGCCGTCGACCAGCTTGGTGGGCGCGACCGAGCGCAGGAAATACAGTGCGTGCGCGCGGTTGTTGAAGAAACGACGGGAACCGCCGGCAGCACGCCGCTCCAGATAAAGGCTGTACTTCGCAGCGACGGCCTCGGCGTTGGCGGTCATCCAGGCCGCAAGGTCCTGCGGCGCTTCGGGCAAGCTTTGCGAGCCCCACGAACGAGCCAGATGCTCACGCAGGAAGTTCGCGGCTTCGGCTCGGGTGGCGGCATCGGGTTCGCCGGCAGCCAGGCGCCGGTACAGCGTTAAGGTCTTTCCAACATCGGAATTGGGTGCCAGGTTGGCGTTTGCGGCCGGGCGGCCTGGGTTGGCGGCCGCTCGGCCTGGAGGCGTGGCGGCGGCTGGCGCGGCCCATTCATGTTCGGCGATGTACATCAGTTGTGCTTGTGTCCTGTTCTGCATTCACTTTGCCGCGTGCTGGTGCACCGCGAACAGTGCCCACCCGCCCCTTTGTCCGTCGGAGGCTTCCTACGGCAATGTCAGACCAGCCAGTTGAGCAGGCGCAAGCGCTCCAGGTCGTGCAGACGGACCCGCTCGCCGATATCGGTCCGATAACGCAGGTTCGGGACCACCACCAGGCGGGCGCGTCGGTAGGCCGCCTCGCAGGCCGCGGCGACACTGGCCCCGAAACCGGTCGCCACCCCCACGTAGCCAGTCGTTCCGCTGGTGACGAGCTGGCCGCGCAACTGCGCCACCTCGGCGAAAAAAATCGCATCCCGGTCATCGGGGGTCGTGTCCGGCCGCAGGCAGATCGGTTCGCCCTTGGACAGCTCCTCGTAGCCGTGCCGATACGGAAACGGCGGCACCGTCAGCACCACGCCGCAGGAGAAACCGGCGCGCGTCGCAAGATGCAAACTGTCGCGGCGCAACATGCGCATGAAGATCTGCTCCCAGGGTTCCAGGTGCAGCATCTCGCAGATGGCAAAGCCGGGATAGCCGAAGCGGCTGGTGAACTCCAGCGGCCACAGTCCCTGGTCGTTGACGATCAGGTTGACGTTGATGTAGCCGCAGTAGCCGCCACCCCGCAGCATGTCAGTCAAAGGCGCCAGCACGGCGTCGAACAGGCGGCGCGAACCGCGGTAGCTGACCAGGGTGCCCATCTCGCCGGTGAGTTCGCCCAGCTCTCCGGCGAAGAAGCGCTTGTGCTCGAAGTCGATGCAGGCCGGCTGCAGGAAGGATTCGCCATTGAAGTACCCGCCGACGCCGACCTCGACGCCCTGCAGGTGCTCCATCAACACGAAGTCGGGCGCGGCGCTGTCCAGCGGATGGTCGCGGTACATCGCCAGCTGGGCCAGCATGTCGGCGCTGTCGTCCATCTCGCCGATGTAGTTGCGGGTGCGCGGGCTGTTGGCGCCGTTGAACTTGAGCACGTAGCGGCCGGGTGAGCGCGCGAGGAATTCCATCGCCGCCGGATAGTCGCTGAAGCGATGACTGCGCGCCGTGTGCAGGCCGATGGCGCGCAACGCCTGCTGCCCGTACTCGCGGTCAGCCTCCAGCCGGTCGCCCAGGGCGCAGCCGCCGATCACCTGGAAACCCTGGCGGCGCAGCGCGTCCTGCTCCTGGCCCTGGTCGGCCGACTCGAACAACGCCACGCCCTGCTCGCCGGCGTCGCGCAGCCATCCGAGTTCGGCTCGCCAGTCCGCGCTTAATTCCAGCATGCCACCGTAGACGTCGCGGCTGGCTTCCTCGGCGATGAAGACTTTGACCTCATGACCGCGTTGTGCGAGGCCGTGATACATCGCGCCCAGGTCGTTGGCCTGCCCGACGCCCAGGAATCTCACTGCGCCGGCCTCGCCACCACCAGCGCCACCGCGGCGATGCGGTCGGCGCGCTGGTAGGCCGGCAGGTCGAGCTCCTCGCCGAAGACGTCGGGATCAAGCTCGCGGTAGCTGAAGCGCCAGCCGCGCCGCTGCAGCAAAGGTTGCAGCGCCTCGAACAACGGGTCGGCGCCGTCGACGATGGCCGCGCCTGTGTAGAGCACCAGGCGGCCGCCCGGTGCCAGCCGCGGCAGGCCCTCGGCGACGATGCGTTCCGAGAGCCCGGCGCCGAGCGGGCCGCCGCCATCGCGATAGGTCCGTGCCGAGGCGTCGACCAGATAGGGCGGGTTGGAGACGATCAGGTCGAACTGGC
>JAJAZH010000358.1 GCA_026785815.1 Ramlibacter sp.
CGCTCGACGGCCACATAGGTGGAGAACTCGTTGACGTCGATTTTGCCGACCTGCTCGCGGGTGTAGCCGAGATCCGCCGTCAGCGCGCCCAGCACGTCGCCGGGGCGGATCTTCTCCTTGCGCCCGCCCTGGATATGCAGCGTCACCATCGGCGGCACCAGCTGCTGCCCGCCGGCGGGCTTGAGCTCGGCGAGCTTGTGCCACTCGGACTCGCGGCCCTGCAGCAGCTCGATCTTCCCGACCGATCCCATCTCGTCCATGCTGACCAGGTTCAGGACCAGGCCGGGAGCCGTCCCCTCTGAGTTCAGGCCGGAGCGGCCGGTGCGTCCAATCCGGTGAATGTGGACTTCCGAATCGGGCGTCACATCAACATTGATAACGGCGGCCAGGCTGGCGATGTCGAGTCCGCGCGCGGCAACGTCGGTCGCCACCAGCACCGAGCAGCTCTTGTTGGCGAAGCGCACCAGCACCTGGTCGCGCTCGCGCTGCTCGAGTTCGCCATAGAGCGCCAAGGCGCTGAAGCCTTGCTGCTGCAGCGTCGTCACCAGCCGCCGGCACTGGGCCTTGGTATTGCAGAAAGCCAGCGCGCTGGCCGGCCGGAAATGATCGAGCAACGCGCTGACCGCGGCGCCGCGCTCGCTGTCGTCCACCTGGTACCAGCGCTGCTCGATCTGCCCGCCAGTGTGTTGGGCCGCGACCTTCACCGTCACCGGGTCGCGCATGAACTGCGACGCCAGCCTGGAGATGCCATCGGGATAAGTGGCCGAAAAGAGCAAGGTCTGTCGCTCTTTCGGGCACTGCCTGGCGACAGTGACGATGTCGTCGAAGAATCCCATGTCCAGCATGCGGTCGGCTTCGTCGAGCACCAGTGTGTTGAGTGCGTCGAGCTTCAGGCTGGCGCGTTCCAGGTGGTCCATCACGCGGCCCGGCGTGCCCACCACGACGTGCGCGCCGTGCTCGAGGGTGGCGAGCTGGCCGCGCAGCGGCACACCGCCGCAGAGGGTCACCACCTTGATGTTGTCGTCAGAGCGCGCCAGCCGGCGGATCTCGGTCGTGACCTGGTCGGCCAGTTCCCGCGTCGGACACAGCACCAGCGTCTGGACCGCGAAACGGCGTGGGTTGAGATTGGCAAGCAGCGTGAGGGCGAACGCCGCCGTCTTGCCGCTGCCGGTCTTGGCCTGGGCGATCAGGTCTTTGCCAAGCAGCGCGGGCGGCAGGCTGGCGGCCTGGATGGCTGTCATCTCGCGATAACCGAGCCGCTCCAGGTTGGCCAAGGTCGCGGGATTGAGGGGAAGGGCGGCGAAACTGTTCACCGCAGGAGCAGAAGTGGTCATGCCCCGATGATTTCACAAGCGCGGGACCCCTGGACGCCGCGTTGCCCGAGCTACTGGTTCACCACCAGGTAAGCGATGAGCCCGGTGGCGAGCGCGATCAACGCGTAATCGGGCCCGATCTGCACCCAGTGGTGACCGTACGGGGGAGCTGACAGGCCGTGTCCGTGCCAGTCGTTCACCCAGTACTGGCGGGCGCGGTATTCGTATGGGATATAGCCGCCGCGACGGAATTCCGGACCGCGGGCGCCGTAGTAGTAACGCTCGGCGCGATTGTGGTCGCGCCACTGATGGCTTTGCCGGTCGTGGTCACGCCAACCGTAGTTCTGCCAACCGTAGTTCTGCCAACCGTGGTTCTGCCGATCGTGGTTCTGCCGGTCCTGCTCGCGCCAGTCCGGCCCGTGCTGGATCTGGTCGCGCCGGTCGTGCCCATGGCGGCCGTTCTCACGACGGACGGCTTCGCGGCGCTCCGCCTCGCGCTGCACCAGGTCGCGCCGCTCCGACTCGCGCCGTTCGAATTCACGCTGGGCACCGCCACGACGATCTGCTTCACGCCGTTGCGCTTCCTGCCGCTGCGCTTCACGCCGCTCGATCTCGCCGCGATCGCCTTCGCGCCGCTCGAGCTCGCGTCGCTCGCCCCGGGAGATCGGCGCGCCTTGCAGATTGCGCCCGCTGGTGTCTTCCGGATGGGTCTGCTGGTAAATCTCGGGATTGTTGCTGGCATTCGGATCGCGCACGCGGCCCTGCGAGTTGGCAGACAACGAGCCGAGCGTCAGCGTGAGGGCCAGCGCACAAACAAGGGTGGATTTTTTCATCGCAGTGCTCCCATCAGGTCAACCCCGATCATGCGGCCGGGATGTATCGGCAGTGCGAAGCGGTGCAGCCATGGGGCAAAGTCGGGTATCAATGTGTCACCGGGCAATGTTCCACCGGGCGTCGGGGCCAAAAGCGTCCGGAAACGCCATAGCGAGGGCTTGACCCTGGCTTTCGGCTTCGACAGATGCCCGCAGCGCCAACGCAGCGGGCCGGTGGCTTACTCGGTGGCTTACTTCTTGGCAGCGTTTTCTTTGCCGGTCGTCACTTCCAACTTCGGCAGCTCGATCTTCTTTTCCTCAGTCTTCATGACCGGGACAGTGATCGTCTTTTCGGTGGTCGTCACGCTGACGCTGGGTGCGGTCACTTCGAACTTCGGCAGCGTCACGTCACCCGACTTGGTCTTCTCGACTTCGAACTTCGGCACGGTGACGTTGCCTTCCTGGGTTTTCTTGACGTCGCAGGCGGCAAGGCCGAAGGCGCCAATGGAAACGGCTGCAATGGCAAGAGTGGCACGGAACATGGTTTCTCCTCGTTTGGGTTGGTGACAGCCACAACTGTGTGTTTTTGTTGTGACCCTGGCTGTAGGAATGCCGCCTGAGATGTCGTCGGCGCAGCTCTTCAGCCGTGGCGTAGGAGCTTCCCCACACCCGCTCAGCGCCACCGATTGCAGCTTCGACGGGGCTGGGGGCCCATTCTGGGGCTCAACTTCAGAAACGCTATAAATGACCGATCCGCGCAACATCGCCCACGACAAAAAAGTGCAGCAGGAAAAGAAGCACCAGCACATCGAGATCGCCCCCGGCGCCGAACACGCGGTGCAGCCCGGCCGCAAGCCGCATCTGGCCCCGAAGCCCGATGCGGCCGCCAACGACAGCGAAGGCACCACCGCCGACGACAACCCAGGCACGGCCTGAGTCGCAGCCGGCGTGACCATCCTTCAAAAGCCGGATTGCCGGCCTCGGGATCGCTGATTGGCCAGGCGGACGCTGATGTCGGCCTGGAATCGGGCCATGGGCCGCAGCATGGCGGCGGTCACATCGCAGAGCCTGTGGGCAGCCCGCTTGCCCGGTGTGGCCAAGAATCCCTTCCTGCTCCCCTCGCCGCCGGCCGGACGGGGCGACTGGATCGCCGGTGTGACCATCGGCGGGGCCGGCGCTCGGCGCTATCGTTTGTACCGCCCGTCCGGAACCCAGTACGGTGAGCGACTGCCACTGTTGGTGATGCTGCATGGCTGTGGACAGGACGCCAGTAGCTTCGCCGACAGCACCCGGATGAACCG
>JAJAZH010000359.1 GCA_026785815.1 Ramlibacter sp.
GCCATTGGCTTGTCCAGCGCACTCGGCTACGCCCTGCATGCCCCGGCCGGCGCACTGCCGCAGCACGCCTGGGGCTATGTGTTCCTGCCGGCCGCGATCGGCGTGGCGGTCACCTCGGTACTGGCGGCACCCTATGGCATGCGCCTGGCCCATCGGCTCAGCGGGCAGGCACTCAAGCGGGTGTTTGCGCTGTTCCTGCTGCTGGTCGGCGCCAGTCTGGGCCTGAGCGGCCAGCCGATTCCCGGCTGAACTTGCACAAGTTTTACAAATTGGTTACAAAACGCGCAAGGCCGCTCGACAGGGATGCGGCGCGTCGCAAGCTCATTGATTTTCCAAGGAGATACGGACATGAACGCCAAGCCCCGTCACGCCCTGGCGAAAGCCATCCAACTGTCACTGCTGATCACACTGCCCGGCCTGGCTTCGGCCCAGCAGCCGGCACCCGCCGAAGCAACCACCACCAACCTCGACCGCATCCAGGTCACCGGCTCGCGAATCAAGCGCGCCGAGCTTGAAGGCCAGGTGCCGGTGCAGGTCGTCACCCGCGAGGACATCGAACGCACCGGCCTGACCTCGCTCGGAGATATCGTGCAGGCGCTGACCGGCTCGGGATCCGCGCTCAACACGAAGTTCAACTCCTCCGGCAACTTCGGCTTCCCGCCCGATGGCAGCGGCGTCGGCGCCGGTTCGGCGCAGGTCGACCTGCGTCACTTGGGCCCCAAGCGCGTGCTGGTGCTGGTCGACGGCATCCGCTGGGTCAACGAGGCGTCGGCGTCCGGGGTCGGCTCGGCCACAGACCTCAACACCATTCCGCTGGCGATCGTCGACCGCATCGAAGTGCTGGAGGACGGCGCCTCGGCCCTGTATGGCTCGGATGCGATCGCCGGCGTGGTCAACATCATTACCCGCCGGAGTTTCGAGGGCGGTTCGATCAACCTGCAGTACGGTCAGTACGACCAGGGCGACGGCGAAACTTCCAGCGCCGACCTCGCCTGGGGTGGCAGCAGCGACCGTGCCAGCTGGTTTCTCGGCGCCAGCTTCGTCGAGCAGAAACAGATCGAGTCCAAGAGCCGCGCGCAGTCGGCATTTCCGCGGCCCGGCGGCGGGATCGCCTTCGGTAGTGGCTTCACCCCCACCGGCCGCTTCATCATCCGCGACCCCAACACCGGTGCCACGCTCGACCTGACCACCAACGACGGCATCACCGCCCCGGTGTACAACCCGGCCCAGACCGGCTGCGTGCGTACGGACAGCTTCCACTGCTTTACCAGCGCAGACCGTTTCAATTTTTCCCAATTCAACCTGCTGCTGACGCCGTCCAAGCGCGCTGGCGTGTTCGGACAGTTTCGCTTCGACCTCACCGAGAATACAAACTGGTACGTCAAGGCGCTCTACAACCGGCGCGAATCCACCAATCGCGCGGCCCCCGAGCCTATCCAGCTTGGGCCGGCTTCAGGCAACTCCTTTGCCAACACCGCCACCATCTCGCGCCTGAACCCGTTCAACCCGTTCGGCTTCGACCTGGTGTCGTTAGGGCCCAACCGCAACATCACCTTCTTTGGCCGGCGTCCGGTCGAAGGCGGGCCGCGCATCTTCGAGCAGGAGGTCGATACCGAGTACCTTGGCACCGGCCTGGAAGGCCGATTCGACCTCGGCACACGCGGCTACCTGTGGGACGTCAACTTCGCCAGCAGCAAGAACCGCGCCGAGCAGACCAACTTCGGCAGCTACAACATCCGGCGCATCGTGCAGGCGCTAGGCACTCCGGCCAGTTGCGCGGCCGTAGCGGGATGTGTGCCGCTGAACCTGTTTGGCGGCCCAGGCGCCATCACCCCGCAAATGCTGGCCTTCATCCAGCCGATCGTGCGCGACCGGAGCGAAAACACGCTGCAGCTGTTCTCGGCCAACATCACCGGGGACCTGTTCAATCTGCCTGCAGGCCCGGTGTCCTTCGCCACCGGCTACGAATACCGCGACTACGAAGGGTTCTACCAGCCCGATCCAATCACCGTGGCGGGCGAGTACAACGGTGTGCCGTCGCTGCCCACCTCGGGCCAATACGATGTCAACGAGGTCTATACCGAGTTCAGCGTGCCGCTGCTGGCCGAGTCGCCGTGGGCGAAGAAACTTGATCTGAGCCTCGCCGGCCGCTATTCGGACTATTCGACCTACGGTGGCAATTTCACCGCCAAGGCCGGGCTGCGTTGGCAGGTGGTCGACGAGCTGCTGTTGCGAGCGACCGTCGCCGAAGGATTCCGCGCGCCTTCGATCGGCGAGCTGTTCGGGTCTCCCAGCCGCTTCGATGCCCAGCTTCGGGATCCATGCCTGGTGAGCCCCACCGGCGCTGCGCCTACCGGCTCCCCGGCCAACTGCGCCGCATTGGGGGTGCCTGTGGGCGCCGTGCAGATCAATCCTCAGATCTCGGTATCCACCGGCGGAGACCCGAACCTGCAACCGGAGACAGCGGACAGCCTGACGCTCGGCGCGGTGTGGACGCCGAGCGTGCTGGAGAACACCGCGCTGTCGAAGCGGGTCGATCTGGAAGTCACTTTCTACCGGCACAAGATCGAGGGCGCGATCCAGGCCATCGATGCGCAGACCCAGCTCAACCTGTGCGTGCAGACACTGGATCCGGCCTTCTGCGGCGGCATCGCGCGCGCGCCGACCGGTGCCATCAACCAGTTCAACAACTTCCTGACCAACATCGGTGTGATCAAGACCGACGGCTGGGACGTCGACATGTTCTGGGAACTGCCCGAAAGCGATTGGGGCCAGTTCAATGTCGCCTGGCGGAACACCTTCGTGGGCAAGTACGAGGCGCTGGGTGCGAACGGCATCCGGCAGCCACGTGCCGTGGGGATCGAGGTCAACGACAGCGCCATTCCGCAGTGGACGTCGACCCTGGTGCTCGACTGGGACCTGGGGCCGTGGACGGCGGGCTGGACGGCCCGTCATATCAGCGACCTCACCGAGCGTTGCCCGGATCTCAGGCTGCCGTGCTCCAATCCACCGGCCACCAACAGGCTTGGATCGGTCACCTACCATGATCTGCAACTGGGCTGGAAAGGCGAGTGGTTGAAGGGGCTGGAACTGCTCGCCGGCGTCAACAACCTGTTCGGCAAGGATCCGCCGATCTGCCTGACCTGCTCGCTCAACGGTTACGACGCGTCCACCTACGACCTGATGGGGCAGTTCTTCTACGTTCGCGCCGGCCTGCGGTTCTGATGGCGGCTTGAAGATGCCCAAGGCCGGTGGTTTCCGCCACCGGCCTCTGCCCGCGCGGTTGGTCCTGCCGCGACGCCGGGGCCGCCGTCTGCAGCGCATCACCATCATCGTTCTGGGCGAGGAAGGGGGAACCTGATCATCCCTGTCGAGCCGGGCTGCCTGAATCCGGAAGGCATCGATGCCCTCGGTTCGCTCACCGGCCATGACTTGCAGCGGGCTGGAAGCATGGCTCCAATACCGCTGCCCTGAAGCAGGGGACAGGGCACCCGCACCGTGTCCGAAACAGCCGCAGCCGCCCCTGCTTGGTGAACGCGCATGCCGGGACGCTCTGGTAC
>JAJAZH010000360.1 GCA_026785815.1 Ramlibacter sp.
AACCGCCGCCACATTGTTCGGGTCCGGCCACGGAACCGTTTGGGGGGGGGTGGGGGTCGCCGGCGGCAGCTTCGATTGGGCGGGGCCGAGGCCCGCGGGCCGCTTCGCGGAACTGACCTCGCCCTACGAAGGCTTCCACAACATGGTGTTCAGCGAGGAGTCGACCGTCGGCGCCTTCCTGCTGCGCGCGCGCCGCGAAGGCTTGCGCGACTTCGGGGCCAGCATGAGCCCGCACACGGCGTGGCTGATCCTGCAGGGCATCGAGACCTTGTCGCTGCGGATGGACCGGCACATGTCCAACACCGGCAAGGTGGTCGAGTTCCTCGCCGCCCACCCCTTCGTCTCGCGCGTCGGCCATCCGATGCTTCAGACGCATGCCAGCCACGCGCTGGCGCAACGGCTGCTGCCCAAAGGCGCAGGCTCGGTGTTCAGCTTCGACCTGAAAGGCAACCGCGAGCAGGGCAAGCAGTTCGTCGACACGCTCAAGGTCTTCAGCCACCTGGCCAACGTCGGCGACTGCCGCTCGCTGGTCATCCATCCGGCCAGCACCACCCACTTCCGGATGACCGACGAAGCGCTCGCCGCCGCCGGCATCACGCAGGGGACGATCCGGCTGTCAATCGGACTGGAAGACCCGGCGGACCTGATCGACGACCTGAAGCGGGCGCTGAAGGCGGCGCAGAAAGCTTGACCCTGTCGTCGCGGCGGGCAGCGCCGCCATCCAGGGCTCCCGGGGCGAGCCCGGGACGACCCACGCCAAGGAGGTCCCCCGGTTCCTGCCAGTCGACGGCCACCAGACCTTCTGCTACACCGGCGCCAAACCACACGACGCGGCCAAGCCGACCGTGGTGTTCGTCCACGGCGTGCTGAACGACCACAGCGTCTGGGCGCTGCAGACCCGCTACTTCGCCAACCACGGCTGGAACGTGCTGGCGCCGGACCTGCCCGGCCACTGCCGCAGCGCCGGCGAAGCGCCGCGGTCGGTGGCGGAAGCGGCGAAGTTCGTGCTGGCGCTGCTGGACGCCGCTGGCGTGCGGCAGGCCGCGCTGGTCGGCCACAGTTTCGGTTCGCTGACGGCGCTGCAGGCCGCCGCCGACGCACCGCAGCGAGTGACCCATCTCGCGCTGGTCGGAACGGCTTTCCCGATGAAAGTCTCACCGGCGTTGCTGGACACGTCGCTCAACCACCCGCAGCAGGCCATCGACATGGTCAACACCTTCTCGCACTCGATGCTGGCGCCGCCGCCGTCCGCGCTCGGCCCGGGAACCTGGCTGTACGGAAGCGGCAAGGCGCTGATGAAACGGGTGCTGGCCAGCAATGCCGCAGTCAACCTGTTGCACCGTGGCTTCCAGGCCTGCGACGACTACCGGGGCGGCGAGGCCGCAATCGGGAAGATCGGCTGCCCGTTGCTGTTCGTCCTGGGCCGCAACGACTCGATGAACCTGCCGAAGCAGGCGCAACCGCTGATCGCCAAGGCGCCCGGTGCGAAGGTCGTGCTCGTCGAGGCCGGCCACGCGATGATGGTGGAAGCGCCCGACGCCGTGCTGTTCGCGCTGGTCGACTTTCTGGCCGGCGCCAAGACGCCCCATTCCAGCGTCGCCCCGGAGCCGCCCAAACCGCCATGAACAGCGACATATCGATTACGCCGGCGATGACCCAGCAACGGGCGCAGGAGATCGCGGCCGGATTCGACCTGCGTGCGTTGCCGCCCGACTTCTATGCCAACCCGTACCCGGTCTATCGGGTGCTGCGCGAGACGGCGCCGGGCCGCGCGATGCCGGACGGATCGTTCTTCCTGTCACGCCATGCGGACCTGGTGGCGGTGTACCGCGACGCCCACAGCTTCAGCTCCGACAAGAAAGTGGAGTTCACGCCGAAGTACAACCGGCCGCCGTTCGGTGGCGGCGGCGCCGATGCACCCCTGCTGGAGCACCACACGACCAGCCTGGTGTTCAACGACCCGCCACTGCACACCCGCGTCCGCAAGCTGATCATGGGCGCGCTGACCCGGCGCGCGATTGCCGGCATGGAGCCGGAACTGGTGCGGCTGGTCGATCGCCTGCTCGACCAGCTTGCAGCCAACGGCGGCGGCGACCTGATCGAGGATTTTGCCAGTGCGATTCCGGTGGAAATCATCGGCAACCTGCTCGATATCCCGCATGCCGACCGCGGCCCGTTGCGCGGCTGGTCGCTGGCCATCCTCGGCGCGCTGGAACCGAGGTTGACGCCGCAGCAGGAAGCGCTGGGCAACCGCAGCGTGCAGGAATTCAGCGGCTACCTGCGCGACCTGGTGGCGCAGCGGCGGCGCCGTCCGGGCGACCCGGAGCACGACGTGCTGACCCGGCTGATCCAGGGCGAGGGCGGCGCCGGTGAACAGCTGACCGAAAGCGAGTTGCTGCAGAACTGCGTCTTCATCCTCAACGCAGGCCACGAAACCACCACCAACCTGATCGGCAACGCGCTGGTGGCACTGCAGGAATGGCCGCAGGAGAGAGCCGATTTGCTCGACAAACTTGGGCCGCGCCGCAATGACGTCGGTGGAGTCGGCGCCGGCCTGGACAACGCGGTCGAGGAATTCCTGCGCTTCGAATCGTCGAACCAGCTCGGCAACCGGCGTGCGCTGCGGGCCTGCAATGTCGGCGGCGTTGCGCTGCCCGAAGGCGCCCTGGTCACCCTGGGGATCGGCGCGGCCAACCGGGACCCGGCGCAATTCAACGATCCGGACCGGCTGGACCTGGCCCGAGCAGAAAACCGCCACCTGGCGTTTGGTTTCGGCATTCACCAATGCGCCGGCCTGAGCCTGGCGCGACTGGAAGGACGCGTCGCCATCGGCCGCTTCCTGCAACGCTTTCCCGGCTACCGGCTGCGCGCCAGCCCGGTCCGCGGCGGCCGGGCCCGCTTTCGCGGCTTCCTGCAGGCGCCGTTCAGCGTCTAGCGCCGCCGGGACGACACGGATGTCAGAGAACCTGGTTCAAGGACAGGGAGGACAGCGGACCGGTCTGCCACAGCCTGGCGGTGGCGGCGCTGTCGGGCAGCAGCAACTCCCGCAACAGCGGCTCCAGCGGCGTGGTCTGCGGATCGGCAATCAGCAGGTAGCGGGTGTCCTGCTCGTCCTCGATCTCGTTGACACGGCCGATCCAGTCCAGTCCGACCAGGGTCTGGAGCACCGGCTCCAGCTGCAGCGGATCGAGGTTGAGCCCTTGCGCCAGTTCGAGCACGCTCATGCCCCGACTCGGCCGCGAGCGGGCCCGGTTCAGCTCCTGCAGCACTTCCAGCGCGATCTCGAACAGCCAGCCATGGCCGCCGCCGCTGCGTCCGCCGCCGAGCAGCAGGCTGGGCAGGTAGGCCGCAATCACCGCGCCCAGCAGCACCACCAACCAGGCCACGTAAATCCAGACCAGCAGGATCGGCAAGGTCGCAAAGGCTCCGTACACGACCGAGTAGGTGGGAACCGCCGCGATATAGACGGTCACCAGTTTCTTGGCCAGCACGATGCCGGTGGCCGCGAACAGGGCGCCGGCCCAGGCGTGGCTGCGCCGCACGTGGGTATGGGGGACATACCGGTACAGCGCCGCGAGCCCGGCCGACAGCAGCATGAATTCGACGATGTCGAGCGCGAAACGAACGCTGCCCGGCATGGCGCCGACCACGCCCCGCGAAGCCGATACGACGTAGGACGTGATGCTGACGCTGGCGCCGAGCAGCAACGGCCCGAGCGTCATCACCGCCCAGTAGACCAACACCCGCTGCGCCAGCGGACGCGGCCGGCGCACGCGCCAGATGCTGTTGAGCGTGCGGTCGATGGTGACGATCAAGGCGAACGCGGTGATGCCCAGCGCCGCCAGGCCTGCGGTGCCGAGCCGGCTGGCCTTGCCGGAAAACTGGGTCAGGTAACCCAGCACCTGGCGCGAGATCGTGTCCGGGATCAGGCTTTGCACCAGCCAGGCCTGTAACGCGCCCTGGACCTCATTGAACATCGGGAACGCGGTGAAGATCGCCAGGGCCACGGTGAAAAACGGCACCAGCGCGATGGTGGTGATGAATGTCAGGCTGCTGGCGGTGAGGCTGAGCCGGTCTTCGCGGAACCGCTCTCCCAGCTTGATGGCGGTCGGCTTCCAGGGGAAACGACGCAGGTCCGTGAGCAATTGGCGCAGGTTCATCGCCCGCTATGATGCCATCGTCAATGCTGCCGCCCGACGACCTTCCCACCCCCGCCAGTGCGACCGTGGCCATCACCCGTGCGGTGGCCGTGGCTTGCGTTCTGGGCCTGATCGTGCTCGGACTGGCCTGGGAGCTGTGGCTGGCGCCGGTGCGCAGCGGTGGCAGCTGGCTGGCGCTGAAGGTGCTGCCGCTTTGCTTCCCGCTGGCCGGCCTGCTGCGCAACCGCATGTACACCTACCGCTGGGTCAGCCTGCTGGTGTGGCTCTATTTCACCGAGGGCGTGGTCCGCGCCACCAGCGACCGCGGCCTCGGTCGCTGGCTGGCGGGGATTGAAATCCTGTTGTGCCTGCTGCTGTTCGCCGCCTGCGCGCTGCACGTGCGGACGCGCCTGAAGAAAGCCACGCCGTGACCGCTCTGCTCGAGACCTTGCGAGGCATCGTCGGCGCGGCCAATGTGATGACCGAGGGCGACCTGCGGGCCTGGGAAGAAGATTGGCGCAAGCGCGATCGCGGCAAGGCACTGGCAGTCGTGCGGCCGTCGTCCACCGCTCAGGTGGCTGCCGTGGTGACAGCCTGCGCGGCGGCCGGCACGTCGATCGTCGCGCAAGGCGGCAACACCGGGCTGGTCGGCGGCTCCACGCCCGACGGCTCCGGCACCCAGGTGCTCCTGAGCCTGCAGCGGATGAACCGGGTGCGCGGGCTCGACGCCGCCAACCTGACGATGACGGTGGAAGCCGGATGCGTGCTGCAGTCGCTGCAGCAAGTGGCGCAGGAGCAGGGTCTGCTTTTTCCGCTGAGCCTCGCGGCCGAGGGCAGCTGCACCATCGGCGGCAACCTGGGCACCAACGCCGGTGGCACCCAGGTGGTTCGCTACGGCAATGCGCGTGACCTCTGCCTGGGGCTGGAAGTGGTGACCGCGCAGGGCGAGATCTGGGACGGCCTGACCGGGCTGCGCAAGGACAACACCGGCTACGACCTGCGCGATCTCTTCATCGGCAGCGAAGGCACGCTGGGCATCATCACCGCGGCTACGATGAAGCTCTATCCGCTGCCGGCCGCGACGGTGACCGCCTGGGCCGCCGTCCCTTCGCTCGATGCCGCCGTGGCCTTGCTGGGACTGGCGCACCGGCGGCTCGGCGCCGGCCTCACCGGATTCGAGGTGATGGGGCAGTTCGCGCTGGAGCTGGTGGCGAAGCACTACGGCCAGCTGCGGGTCCCCTTCCACCAGCAGTCGCCTTACTGCGTGCTGCTGGAAAACTCCGATCACCAGTCTGAGCCGCACGCGCGCGACCAGTTCGAACAGCTGCTGGAAGCGGCGATGACCGAAGGCTGGGTGACCGACGCGGTGGTCGCCGAGAACATTGCCCAGGGGCACCAGCTGTGGCACGTCCGGGAAAGCATCCCGCTGGCGCAGGCCGAAGAAGGCCTCAACATCAAGCACGACATCTCGATCCCGGTGTCGCGCATTCCGGATTACTGCCGCGAGACCGACGCGCTGTTGCGCCGCGCGATTCCCGGTGTGCGGCTGGTCAACTTCGGCCACCTTGGCGACGGCAACCTGCATTACAACGTGCAGGCACCGGAGGGCGCGGACATGGCCGCCTTTCTGCGCGACCACGAGACGCAGGTCAACACCATCGTCTACGACGCGGTCAGCCGCTACGACGGTTCGATCTCGGCCGAGCACGGCGTCGGCAGCTTGAAGCGCGACAAGCTGGAGCAGCACAAATCGCCGGTTGCGTTGAACCTGATGCGAGCGATCAAGCACGCCATCGACCCCCAGAATCTACTCAATCCGGGCCGGGTGCTCAAGCCCTGATCGCGCTGGAGCAGAACTGCATAATTCCGGCCATGACAGCCGCCCGCCCGATCCGCTCGCACTACGAAGACTTCATGCGCCATGTGTATACGCACGGCACTGAGAAAAGCGACCGCACCGGCACTGGCACCCGCAGCGTCTTCGGCTACCAGATGCGGTTCGACCTGAACGAAGGCTTTCCGCTGGTGACGACCAAAAAGGTGCACCTCAAATCCATCATTCACGAACTGTTGTGGTTCCTGCAGGGCTCGAGCGACAACAACCAGCTCAAGGAGCGCGGCGTCAGCATCTGGGACGAATGGGCCCGGCCCGATGGCGACCTGGGACCGGTCTACGGCGTGCAGTGGCGCAGCTGGCCGACACCCGATGGCGGCCACATCGACCAGATCGCCGAAGCGGTGAAGGCGATCCGGACCAATCCGGATTCGCGCCGCATCATCGTCAGCGCCTGGAACGTGGCCGACATCCCGAAGATGGCACTGGCGCCCTGCCACGCGTTCTTCCAGTTCTACGTGGCGCCGTCGCAGGCGGCCGGTGAACCCGGCAAACTGTCTTGCCAGCTGTACCAGCGCAGCGCCGACATCTTCCTGGGCGTGCCCTTCAACATTGCCAGCTACGCCTTGCTGACGCACATGATGGCGCAGCAATGCGACCTGGGCGTCGGCGACTTCATCTGGACCGGCGGCGACTGCCACATCTACAGCGACCACTTGCAGCAAACCGAGTTACAGCTGTCGCGGGCACCCTATCCCTATCCCACATTGGTCATCGGACGAAAACCGGCTTCGATCTTCGACTACGAGTACCAGGACTTCTCCGTCCTCGAATACCAGTCGCACCCCCACATCGCCGGCAAAGTTTCCAAGTGAGTTCAGTGCGTCCGTCGCTGTTCATCGGCTCGTCGAGCGAGGGGCTGGCGGTGGCGCACGCCTTGCAGGAGTTGCTGCACTACGACATGGACCCCACTGTGTGGCCGCAAGGGTTGTTTCAGCCGAATGCTTCGCTGCTTCAGAAGCTGGTTCACGAAGCGCGCAGATACGACATGGCGGCCTTCGTTTTCGTACCCGATGACGATTTGGTCCTGCGGCAGCAGCAATACCGCGCCGTGCGGGACAACGTGGTATTCGAGTATGGACTGTTCGTGGGCGCGATCGGGTTGGATCGGTGCTTCCTCATCACGCCGTTCGATGTCACGGATCTGCGTTTACCGACTGATCTTCTGGGCGTGGTGCCGCTCACCTTCAACGCATCGAGGCCCGACAGGAACCTGGTCGCGGCGCTTGGGCCGGCGGCCAACCAGATTCGCCGGGTATGGATGGAACTGGCATCCAAGCCCGATATGGCGGGCGATGTACCAGAGCCGCAAGAGACTGCGGAGGCGCGACTTTTGCGTTTAAGCGAAACTTGGGAGCAGGAGCCGCTGCGCGGCGATCGAGCCGTCTTGAAAGCCGGAGTCAGCGATCCGATGGACGACGACTTTCCACGCGCCAGCATATTGCGCGTCTTCGCATTCCTAGAGTCGGTGAGCGACTCCGTGCTGTCAGGGCGCATTCCGGAGGCACCAGCCAGGACGGTCTTTGGTCCCGTCACGCGACTCTTCTGGCCTCACGCGGCTGTTCTGCTCGCGTTCCCTGGCGACCCGGATGAGTTTTGGACCCCACTGCCGCGGCTGGCAGAACTCTGCGCGCGGTGGTCCGTGGGTGAACCATGAAAGTGGGAATTATTTTCGCTCGCGCCGCCAATGGCGTCATCGGCAAGGACGGCGGCCTGCCATGGCAACTGCCGGAAGACATGGCGCACTTCAAACGCACCACCAGCGGCCACCCGGTCATCATGGGCCGCAAGACCTGGGACTCGCTGCCGCCGAAGTTTCGGCCCCTGCCCGGGCGCCTGAACATCGTGGTCACGCGGCAGCCGCTCTGGCAGGCGGACGGCGCACTGCGCGCCGGCACCCTCGAAGAAGCCGTGGCGCTCTGCGGCAGCGCCGCCGACGCCTGGGTGATCGGCGGCGCCGAGATCTATCGCCAGGCGCTGCCGCTGGCCCGATCGGCTGTCGTCACTGAGATCCACGCGGATTACGACGGCGACGCCCACGCACCCCAATTCGGACCTCAGTGGCAGGAAACACAGCGCGAGCGCCACACGGCCGCCAGCGGACTGGAGTTCAGCTTCGTCACTTACCAGAACACAACCCGGGGAGATTGAAATGTCAGGTACAGGATTTCACGTGCATGGCCCGCACGAACACGAGCTGGAACACGCCGCGCAGGGCGCGCACGACGGCCACGGTCCGGCCAATGCGATGATCAACCAGATCGCGATGTTCACCGCCGTGATCGCGACGGTCGGCGCCATCTTCAGCTACATGGGCGGCGCCACCCAGGCCAACGC
>JAJAZH010000361.1 GCA_026785815.1 Ramlibacter sp.
CAGCACCGCCCTGACGCGACGACCTTCACCGTGTGAGCGCCGAATGCGCTCGCCGTCGGCGTGGTCGGCGCCTTCAATGGCTGGCAGAGCCAGCCGCTGCAGCGCCGGGAGGGCGGCAGCGGCCGCTGGAGTGCCAGCCTGCCGGGGCCGCGCCGCGGCGACTTGTACAAATACCGGATCCAGGGCGCCGACGGCCAATGGGTCGACAAGGCCGACCCCTACGCGCTGCGCTGCGAGCATCCGCCCGGGACCGCCTCCCGGATCTGGACTCTCGAGCATGACTGGGGCGATCGGGACTGGATGACCAGCCGCGGCGAGCGCCAGTCGCACCGGGCCCCGATCTCGATCTACGAAGTCCATCTCGGTTCATGGCAGCGGCACGAGGACGGCAGCTTCCTCAACTACCGTGAGATCGCGGTGCGGCTGGCGGCCCACTGCGAAGCGCTGGGTTTCACCCACGTCGAGCTGATGCCGGTGACCGAGCATCCGTTCTACGGCTCCTGGGGTTACCAGACCACCGGCTACTACGCCCCGACCGCCCGCTACGGGACACCCGAGGACCTGATGGCGCTGGTCGACAGCTTGCACCAGCACGGCATCGGCGTGGTGCTCGACTGGGTGGCGTCGCACTTTCCGGCCGACGCCCACGCCCTGGCCCGCTTCGACGGCACCGAGCTTTACGAACACGCCGATCCGCGGCTGGGCTTTCACCCGCAGTGGAACAGCCTGATCTTCAACTACGGCCGCTACGAGGTGCGCGACTTCCTGATCAGCAACGCGGTGTTCTGGCTCGACCGCTACCACTTCGACGCGATCCGGGTCGATGCGGTGGCGTCGATGCTGTACCTGGACTTCGCGCGCGAGCCGGGCCAGTGGTTGCCGAACGCCGAAGGCGGCAACCGCAACCACGACGCCGTGCATTTCCTGGAAGACCTGAACCGCGCCGTCTATGCCGAATTTCCCGACGTCCACGTGATGGCGGAGGAATCGACCGCCTGGCCCGGCGTCACCCGTCCGGTGCACGACGGCGGCCTGGGCTTCGGGATGAAATGGAACATGGGCTGGATGAACGACACGCTGCGCTACATGGCGCGGCCGACCATCTACCGCAAGTTCCACGGCGACGACATCCGCTTTTCCGCCGTCTATGCCTTCGACGAAAACTTCATCCTGCCGCTGTCGCACGACGAGGTGGTGTACGGCAAGGGCAGCTTGCTGGAGCGCCAGCCCGGCGACGAGTGGCAGGGCTTCGCCGGCCTGCGCACGCTCTACGGCCTGATGTGGATGCACCCCGGCAAGAAGCTGCTGTTCATGGGCGGCGAATTCGGCCAGTGGCGCGAATGGCACCACGAGCGCACGCTCGACTGGCACCTGTGGGCCGAGCCCGCGCACGCCGGCATCGCCCGCTGGATCGCCGACCTGAATGCGGCTTACCGGCGGGTGCCGGCGTTGCATCGCCATGACTTCGGCAGCGGCGGCTTCGCCGGGGCGCCGCGGGCCGCCGATGAGCCGACTGTGCTGGCCTTCCTGCGCCGCGGGGACGAAGGCGAGGCCACCGTGCTGGCCCTGTGCAACATGACGCCGGAGACCCGGCACGGTCTGCGCGTGGGGCTGCCGCATGCCGGCACCTGGCACGAGATCCTCAACTCCGACGCCGCCAGCTATGGCGGCAGCGGCAGCGGCAACTTCGGCCAGGTCGAGGCAGTGGCGCAAGGGCTGGGCGGCCTGCCCGCCAGCGCCGAGCTGACGCTGCCGCCGCTGGCCACGCTGGTGCTGTGCGACCGGCCGGTCGATCTTTCAATGATTCCTGTTTCCTGCGGAGCCCGAGATGTCCTCTAACCCCACAGTGCTGGCCGTCGCGACGGGCGGCGGCGAGGGCTCTCATGCGAGCTCGCGACACTGCGACAGCGGCCGGCCCTGGCCGCTGGGCGCCACGCTGCGCGACGGCGGCGTCAACTTCGCCATCTTCTCCAGCATCGCCGAGAAGGTCGAGCTGTGCCTGTTCGACGCGGCCGGCGACGCCGAAGTGGCGCGGATCGCCCTGCCGCGGCGCAGCGACAACATCTGGCACGGCTTCGTCCCGGGGCTGGCGGCCGGGGCTCGGTACGGCATCCGGGTCCACGGCCCCTACGATCCGGATTCCGGGCCGCGCTGCAACCCGGCCAAGCTGTTGATCGATCCGTATGCGCGCGCCCTCGACCGGCCGCTGAGGGGCGCCGCCTGGCAGTACGCCTACGGGCTGGAAAGCGGCAAGCGCGACCTCAAGCCGAATGCCGAGGACAACGCGCAGCATGCCGCCAGGTGCGTCGTGGTCGACCCGGCTTTCGACTGGGGCGACGACCGGCCGCCGGCCACCGCGCTGGCACGCTCGGTGTTCTACGAAGTGCATGTAAAAGGCTTCACACAGCAACTGGAGGCGGTGCCCGAGCAGCTGCGCGGTACTTTCGCCGGGATGGCCAGCGACGCGGCGATCGCCCACCTGAAGCGGATCGGCGTCACCGCCGTCGAACTGCTGCCGGTGCAGGCCTTCAACGACGAACGCCGGCTGGTCGACCTGGGCCTGGGCAATTACTGGGGCTACAACACGATCGGCTTCTTCGCGCCCGATGCCCGCTACTGCGCACAGCAGGGGATCGACGAATTCAAGCAGATGGTGAAGGCGCTGCATGCGGCCGGGATCGAGGTGATCCTGGACGTGGTCTACAACCACACGGCCGAGGGCAACCACCTCGGGCCGACGCTGTGCTTCAAGGGCATCGACAACGGCGCCTACTACCGGCTGACCGAAGACCGGCGCCACTACATCGACTACACCGGCACCGGCAACACCCTGGACACCAGCCATCCGGCGACGCTGCGGCTGGTGCTGGACAGCCTGCGCTACTGGGTCGAGGAAATGCACGTGGACGGATTCCGCTTCGACCTCGCGCCGGCCATCGCCCGCGACGCCGCCGGCGCCTTCGACCACCGGGCGCCGTTCCTGTCAGCGGTGGCGCAGGACCCGGTGTTGTGCCGCGTCAAGCTGATCGCCGAACCCTGGGACATCGGCGAGAACGGCTACCAGGTCGGCGGCTTCCCGGTCGGCTGGGCCGAATGGAACGGGCGCTACCGCGACACCGTGCGCGATTTCTGGCGCAGCTCCGAGGGCGTGCTCCGGGACTTCGCCGCCCGCCTGTGCGGCTCGGCCGACATCTACGCGCCGTCGGGCCGGCCGCCCTCGGCCAGCGTCAACTGCGTGACCGTGCACGACGGCTTCACGCTCAACGACCTGGTCAGCTACGACGAGAAGAGCAACGACGCCAACGCCGAAGAGAACCGCGACGGCGAGAGCCACAACCGCAGCTGGAACTGCGGCGCCGAGGGCGCCACCAGCGACGCCGAGGTGCTGGCGCTGCGCGAGCGTCAGAAGCGCAACTTCCTGGCGACGCTGCTGGTGTCGCGCGGCGTGCCCCTGCTGCTGGCGGGAGACGAGCTGGGCCGCACCCAGGGCGGCAACAACAATGCCTACTGCCAGGACAACCCGGTGAGCTGGATCGACTGGGAGCGGGCCCGGGACCACGAGGCGCTGACCGGATTCGTGCAGGCGCTGGTCGGATTGCGCAATGCGCTGCCGGTGCTGCGCCAGGACAGCTGGCTGAGCGGAGTCGAGAACGAACACGGCGTGCGCGACATCGGCTGGTTCAGCGTCTGGGGCCAGGACATGACGCAGGACGAATGGGACGACCCCGCCGTCCGCTGCATCGCCGCGCTGCTCGATGGCCGCTGCTGCAGCGAGCCCGGTCCATCGGTGCTGCTGGCCTTCAACGCGTCGACCGACGACGCGACTTTCACCCTGCCCCCCCAGGCCGAGGGCTGTCAACCCTGGCAGCTGCGGGTCGACACGGCGCGCGGCCATTTCAGCGCCGACGCCGGCGAAGCGGTCGATGCCGGCGGCCAGCTCACGCTGCAAAGCCACTCAATGGCGGTGCTGGTCCAGCCGGTGGTCTGAATGCACTGCGTGCACAAGATGCCGTTCGGGGCGCAACTGCGCGCCGGCGGCGGCGTCGATTTCCGGCTCTGGGCGCCGGGCGCGCAGCGCTGCGAGCTGGCGCTGCCGGGCAGCGGCGACGCCGAGGCGACATTCCTCGAAGCGTCGCGCAATGCGCAAGGCTGGTGGGATTGCTTCTGCGCCCACGCCGCGGCTGGAACGCGCTACCAGTGGCGCATCGACGGCGCGCTGCTGGTGCCGGATCCGGCTTCGCGCCAGAACACGGGCGGCGTGCACCAGGCCAGCAGCGTGGTCGATCCCACCGAGTTCGAGTGGGACCGGGACTGGCACGGTCGGCCCTGGCGCGAGGTGGTGCTGTATGAGATCCACGTCGGCAGCTTCACCCGCGAAGGCACCTTTGCCGCCGCCGCGAACGAGCTCGAACGGCTGGCCGCTCTCGGCATCACCGCGATCGAGCTGATGCCGCTGGCGGCTTTCGGCGGCCGCTTCGGCTGGGGTTACGACGGGGTGCTGCCGTTCGCGCCGCATTCCGCTTACGGCACGCCAGAGCAGCTCAAGCAACTGGTGCAGCAGGCGCACCGGCTGGGCCTGATGGTGTTCCTGGACGTGGTCTACAACCACTTCGGCCCCGACGGCAACTACCTGGGCAGCTATGCGCCGCAGTTTTTCTCGCGCACCCACACCAGCACCTGGGGCGCCGCGCTCAATTGCGACGGTCCCGGCAGCGGGCCGGTGCGCGATTTCTTCATCCACAACGCGCTCTACTGGATCGAGGAGTACCGGATCGACGGACTGCGGCTGGACGCGGTGCATGCGATTGCCGACGACAGCCGGCCCGACCTGCTCCAGGAGCTGTCCGGCGCGGTGCGCGCGGCGGCTGGCGGCCGGCAGGTGCACCTGGTGCTCGAGAATGAGAACAACGTGCACCAGCGGCTCTCGGGGCGACCGCAGCCAGGCCGCTACGACGGTCAGTGGAACGACGATTTCCACCATGCCCTGTATGTGACGCTGACCGGCGACAGCAGCCGCTATTACCACGACTACGGCGCACGGCCGGCCGATCTGCTGGCGCGCTCGCTGACGCACGGGATGCTGTTCGACTTCTCGCCGCGCAAACCCGGCGGCGCGCGCGAGCAGTGCATCGAAGCGCCGCCGCAGCCGCTGGCCGCAATGGTGAACTGCGCCCACAACCACGACCAGGTCGGCAACCGGGCCTTCGGTGAGCGGCTGACGTGCCTGCTGGCGCCGGCTGCCGCCGAACTGGCGACGCTGCTGGCGCTGTTGACGCCGGCCACGCCACTGCTGTTCTTCGGGGAGGAATTCGGCGCGACCGATCCGTTCTTCTACTTCGCCGACTGGGAGGGCGAATTGCGTGAGGCCGTGACCGAAGGCCGCAAGCGCGAGTTCGGTCTCGCCACGCGGCGGGCCGACGGCAGCGAGCGGCCGTTGCCGGATCCCTGCGCCGAGAGCACCCTCGACGCCAGCCGACCCGACCCGGCCGGGCGCGACACGCCGCAGGGACGGCGCTGGCTGCAGCTGGTGCACGACGCCCTGGCGGCGCGGCGCATCGCGATCATTGCGCGCCAGCCATTGCTGCTCACCGGCAGCCACCAGTCGCAGCGTTTCGGTCCGGCCGGAATTCGGGTGCGCTGGAATTACAGCGACGGCAGCGTGCTGGCACTGGATCTCAACATCGGCGCCGAGCCGGTCGACGCGCAAGCCTGCGACTGGCCGCCACTGGATGGTCAGCAAACGCTGTTCCAGCACAATCGCGGCGACGCCGATCCGGCGCAAGCACGCTGGCCGGCGTGGTCGGCACTGTGGAGCACGGGCCGGATCGCGGCGGCCGCCCATCCACGCGCATGAACCAGCCCGCCCCACCCTCGCAGCGCCTGCTGGCACTGGCCGAACGCAGCGGCGTCGCCAGCCGCTACCATAGCTTCTACGGAGAAGACAAGGCGGTGTCGGAGGTGGTGCTGGTGCAGGCCCTGCGGGCGATCGGCGTCGATCCCGACCAGGCCGATGAGGCTGGCGATCCGCAACGGCACGACAGTTTCCTGCCAGCCTCCTTGGTCC